>CAZAGP010000234.1:0-2970 GCA_964484575.1 uncultured Candidatus Bathyarchaeia archaeon
TCGCGCCGCCAGCCGCGCAGTCCCGGCACCTGGCCGTTGCGGATCAAGTATTCGCCGTGGCGATGGTGCGATTTGTTGCTCACAAGATGGCCGATATCGTGAAGGATCGCGCCGAGCTCGAGCACCAAGCGCTCGTCCGGCCCCATCTCGTGAATCGGCCGCAGCTGATCGAATAGTGAGAGCGCCAGCCGCGAGACCTGCTCCGCATGCTGGGGGCTGTAATCGAGGCGCCGTGCAAACCATCGGGCGCCGGCCAGCAATTCGTCGGCTCGTCCTTTTTCTTCCGCGGACGTGACGCCGCCTGAATACTGCTCGGCGACCAGATCGAGCAGCAATCCTTCGCGGACACCCACGCCGGGCACCAACATCGATCGCAGGCTGAGCCATTTCGCCACCGCGCCGATGATAATCGCGGCGATGGCCATGACTTCAGCGCGGTCCTGGCGCACGCGGAAAATCCGCATGCGCTGCGGCACATCCAGCCCGCAGAGGCGCCAGGTCTGATCTCCGAGCAGTCGCACATTAATAGTGGGCGAGCGACCGACGAGCGGTCCCGCCGCCAGACGCGACAGCGCTTCGGCGTTTCCGCCACACGCGACACTGATCGCGCGCGAAAGATTCGGCGGCGAAGGCATGGCGCTGCGCAACAAAGACAACGTGTGGTGCCGGAGGCGGCGCGCGCTGTCTTCGTCGATTGCGCCTTCAATCGAATACGTTTCCATCAACCGGATCGTGCCCAGCGGCAACGCAACGCGCCTTTGCAGCAAGCCGCGTTCATAGAAATTCAGCTCCAGGCTGCCGCCACCGAGGTCGAAAATCAGCCGAGGCTGAACGCGATCGCCCAGCGCCCAATGGACTGCGGCGCAAACCAGCCGCGCTTCTTCTTCGCTGCTGATCACTTCCAGCTCGATGCCCGTCTTGCGCTGGATGCGTTCCATCAGCCGCCGGTAATTGCGGGCTTCGCGCGCCGCGGCGGTAGCCACGGCGCGATAGGTGGGTGCGTGGTAGTGGTCCATGCGTTCGCGGAAATGGCGGAAGGCGCGGACCGCTCGCGAAATCGTTTTCTCATCAAGCAGGCGGCGCGTGAAGGCGTTGTGGCCGAGCCGCACCGAAGCGCGCTCGCTTTCCAGTATCTGAATGTGATGGGGAGAAGTGGCGCGCGCGATAGCCAACCGGATCGCGTTCGATCCGGCGTCGATCGCTGTCAGTTGGACCGGTGCGGCCACTCTCTAGCGCCAAAGATGAGCGAGCGCGTGCGAAGGCTTGTAGTTCGTATTCTGAATCCCCAACTGCTGGGCGATGCGCTTGCGCAGCTGGCCGTTCACTTTAGAAACGCTCGCTTCCCCATCCAGCTCGAGGAATCCGTGGCGCTTGGAAAGATACTCGAACTCGCGTTTGATCATCGACTGGTAGCGGATGAACGACTGGAACAGATCGTTTGAAAGCGACATATCGCGCCCCGATTCCCAGTAGCTGATCGTTTGCGACTTCTTGAATTCGCGATCGAACGCGACCTCGGGCCGCACGTTGAGCCAGAACGTCAGGTCCGGCCGCAGCGCGATGTCGTAAATCCCGTGCAGGTAATCCCGGCTGATTCCGCGGACCGCTGCGCGCGCGATCAGCGTGAAGATATAGCGGTCGGCGAGAACAATCAATCCCGAACGCAATGCCGGCAAAATGCGTCGCTCGAGCTGGTCGAAGAAATCGGTGCTGTACATCAGCGCGAGCGTCGTGCGGGTCACAGCATTTTCAGCGAGAAGCGCGTCGATGTCTTCGCCGACGAGAAATGAGCGCCGCAGCCCCATCGTCTCGACCGCGAACCCTTCGCCTTCGAGCCACTCCGTGAGCAACGAGATCTGCGTCGAGCGGCCGGAACCGTCGGTGCCTTCGACCACGATCAGGCTGCCGCTCAGATCCTCGGTGCGCACGCCCGGCAGCGGCATGCCGTAAAAACGCGAGTGGCCGTTCCCGGCGCCGTTCTTGCCCTTTTTCGAACGGCGAGCGCCGTGGCCGTTTGAGCCGGCGCCGTTATCGGAATGGGATTTCGGAGCCATCATTTCTTCTTGCTGGGCGCGAACTGCTTCAGGTCCACTTTCTCGGCCAGCAGCTGGCGCATCAGTTTCTGCAGCTTGTTTACCCGGACCGTGCCGTCCATCAGCACGAAGTTGTCCGAATCGACCATCTGGTCGTAGTTGTTCAGAATCTTCTCCTGGAAGATGCGGAAGCTTTCGGCGCGATCGAGCGAGATGCCCAGGTCCATGCCCGCTTCGTAGTATTTCAGCTTCGGCCGCCCGGCCACGATGCGGTTCACCGCGACGTCTAGCGGCGCGCGGAAATAAAACGTGATGTCCGGGGTGGGTGCGAAGCTATAAAGATTGCGCAGCCAATGCGGCGAGCATCCGCGCGCGGCGTCGCGCGCAAAAGCGGTGTAAATGTAGCGGTCTGCCAGCACCAAGTAGCCGCCGTGCAGGAGAGGCAGGATTTGCCGCTCACAGCGGTCCGCGAAGTCCGCCGCGTGCAGCATCGAGAACGTCGTCGGCGTCAGCAGCCGACGCTGCTTCCCGCGGCGCGTGGCCGATTTCACCAGCGGAGAGGAATTCCACTCGGTGAAATGAATGCGGTAGCCACGGATTTCGAGCCAGCGCTTCAGAAGATAGAGCTGCGTGCTTTTTCCCGAGCCGTCGATGCCCTCGACCACGACCAGAGCACCGGGATAGGGACGCTTGGCAGCGACGACCCGCTCGGGGGCGGGCTGCGCCGCGACGGAAATTTCAGAAGTCAGAGTCGCCATTGGGGCCACGAAAGGCTGAAGAATTATGATACTTCGGAACGGTGAACCTCGCGCGAAAAAAGTGTTACTCCAGTATGACTATGAAACACAAGGGCTTAGAAGCCCCGAGGTTGGTCGGCTTTGAGGCTGGCTTCTGCTATAGTTACGCCTCCCATGCAGCTGGAACTTCAAAGCCATAC
>CAZAGP010000235.1:0-3881 GCA_964484575.1 uncultured Candidatus Bathyarchaeia archaeon
TTGAGGAAGAAGAGAAGAAACTACTTCGAATCGCAAAAAGCATGGAGCCAGGAATACCGCTCAAGCAAATTGACGTTCTAATAATCAAAGAAATCGGCAAAAACATTAGCGGCACAGGAATGGATACTAATGTTGTTGGTCGCTTCTGGTTGGCAGGAGAAGCGTTTCCTGAACTTCCTGAAATAAACCGAATAGTAGCTCTCGACCTTACAGAGGAAAGTCATGGAAATGCAGTAGGAATCGGTTTAGCCGACTATACAACGAAAAGACTCTTCAAGAAAACCGACCTTTACACCGTCTACCTGAACGCGTTAAACGCCGGGTCACCAGAGACCGCGAAGCTCCCGATAGTTCTCTCTGACGATCGTACCGCAATCTGGGCAGCTCTCAACACATGCGGCCCCGTAGAACCAGAATCAGCTAAGTTAGTAATCATCCGCAACACGATGAAGCTGAACCACTTTCACATTTCAGAAGCATTGATGCCTGAGGCTAAGCAGGCGAATCTGAAGATTATAGATGAACCGCACGAGATGGAGTTCGATATTCTCGGTAACCTTCAGGTTACTTCAGAGTGAGTACCGCCGCACGACACCTTCACGAGTCACGGTAGGGTTCAGCTTAAACGACTAGTTTGCCGTTCTTGACGACGACGTTTCCGTTAACAGTCAACGTTGCTTTAGAAACGACCCCTGCAAAGTAGTAGTCCGTCTTATTGTTGCCTCCTACGTCGTCATTCCCCCCGATCGCAACGGTGACCGCCCCCTCCACGATACTGTCCTGGAGGAAGCCGGCTCTGGCTTTAGGATTCAATCCCACCCCAACTAGCGCAATCTTCTCCTTATTTCCCGTAGCCTTTTCGTAGCTGGATTTGAATAGAGGAGCGTTAAGTCGAACCTGGTAATTCGCTAATGAGCCGTTTTTGAAATCGAATCTAACTTTGCTGATCCATCTACCCATGTAAGCTGTTGGTCTATCAAAAATAATCGCGCCTTCCCCTTTCGTTTCGTCGGGACAAGCGGAGACGTCGCCTCCTGGAATATTCGCCACGTTTCTCCCATGATCTAAATCGTTCGCGTCGACTATACAGTCCTCAGCGAATGGCTCCCGTCCTGCCAAGTGAAGAACTAAGTCTGTTCCGTTTGATGCAGTGATCTTAACCTCTCCGGTCCGCAGGAAGGACGCAACTTTCTCCGCCCTCGCCTTGAGTGTTGAGTAGTCGACGTTTGAGGCAGCTAGGAGCATTTTCTGCCAAGCAGCCAGTGGAATCTTGTATGAATTAGCACGCTCCCGCGTCGCGTAAGCGAGCGCTATTCGCGCCGCCTTAAGGCGATAGCGTTTGGCCCGATCATACCATTCCTGATTGTATGCTGTGGAAGCGCGAAATTTCGGAAAGTTCTTCCAGATCTTCATGAAATTGGCTGGGCCAGGGATGAAGACGTAGCCCTTCGACTTCTCAATCGCGGCCCATTCATGCTCACCAACCTTTCCTAACTTGTCTTCCGAGAGTGAATCATTAGATTTCCAAAACGTTTCTTCATGCTCAAATAGAAGCATCGGATGCGCATTCAATTCTCTGGCCCCGTAAACGAAAGCGTTTGCAATCGGAAGGCCATGATCCCAAGTTTCCACGATGAGATCGTCACCTGCCTGAATTCCAAGCGTAGTTGAGAGAACGTTCTTCGCTAAAGAATCATAATTGGACATGGTCTAATCGGTTATGCAGCTCATCCTTAAAGTCGACCTTAGAATGATTCATTCGTAAGCATCTTTACCCAGAGCTGTGGTAATCCTTAGGATGAATTCTGTCAAATGGGAATACCAATTAGAATCAGGATTCCTAGAATGATAACTATACAATCTCCTAACGCGAAGGTCAAGAATTGGCATTTAGGCGACAAACGTTTGTGAGCTGAACCACTGAGAACTGCGAGTAGAGTCTGCCAGGAGAGTGAAGCTGAGAAAGCTCCGAAAATGAAGAGAACTGCCTCAAGAGAAGAGGTAGTCTGTCCCGCTGTCAATCCTAGTATAAGGGTGGTGAAGTAAGCAACGGTTACCGGATTCAGTAGCGTCAATCCTAAGAACATCAGGTACGTGTCCACGTTGCTCAGTGTTTTGACTTCCCTATTCTCCATCCTCGTGCGGAGACTATGATAGAGCAACCAGACACCGAACGCGACAAGGACAATCGCACTCACCATCCGTAAGGTACGTGCGTACGGTATTAGTAATGAGACTAGAAATGCTCCTGCCGTAGACGCAACTGTCGCGTAAATCAAATCCGCAGTCGCTGCACCTGCTCCAGCGCTGAAAGCATTTGAGAATCCTCGTCGAATCCCCAGTTCGAGAATCAGTATACCGATCGGACCTACGGGGACTGCAATCCCATACCCGGCAATAATGCCCTGTAATAGTGCGTTGGTACTCAGAGGATTCTACTCCGAGTCGTAGCTGAACTTTTTCAAGTATTTCATGTATTTCCACCGCAATCAGATTGGTTAATGACTCTCAAGTGACTGATCGCTGACACTCATGGATTTCACAGATCGAATAATCATCGGCAACATTCCTAGAACCTATCATACGCATGTGCCAATACCGGAAACAGCGCCCGTGGATGGACTACTCCTAGTCTTTCATGGAGGAGGCTCAACCGGGAGAGGAATCCCAAAACTTACTCACTTCAATGAAATCGCCGACCGCGAACGATTCGTCGTAGCTTACCCGGACGGTTTTAGACGTCACTGGAGAGATAGCCGAGGAACAATTCCCGAAGTTGATGGTGTAGATGACGTGAATTTTGTTTCCGCCCTAATTCGCAAATTAGTCTCAGATTACAAGATCCCCAATTATCGAGTTTATGCTGCAGGAATATCAAACGGAGGCTTCTTCTCGCAGAGACTCGCCGTGGAAATCCCGGATCAGATTCGTGGTGTCGCAGCCATAGCTGCTACTATGCCCGCGGCTTTATCCGCGTTGCAATCAATCAAGAAGCCAATTCCCATCATGATCATACATGGAACGCATGACCCTATAGTACCATTCGAGGGTGGATACGTGAGAGGTGGAGCCAAAGGGCTAGTGTTGTCAGCCCGTGACTCCGCTGCCAAATGGGCGCTGATGAATGATTGCGCTTCTGAACCGGAAATCACGCTCTTACCAGACAAGATTGATGATGCGACGCACATTCGCGTGGAGAAATATGGTTCATGCAAAGATGACGCTGAAGTCATACTCTTAGTGGTCGAAGGCGGTGGTCATACGTGGCCGGGAGGATGGCAGTATTTTCCTGAGCGAATCATTGGCAGGACAAGCATGAACATGGACGCCAGTGAAGAGATAATGACGTTCTTCAAGAGGCACTGAAACCGCGACTACCCCCAGATGACTTCAAATTACCCATCCTAAACCTGGTTCACCAAGCCTGAGATGAAGGATTCAGAAGTGACCGCGGAAAACTCGATCGTGCAAGCGCGCGGGTTGAGGAAGACGTTCGGAACAACGGAAGCCGTGCGAGGAATCGATTTTGACGTTAAACCCAGTGAATGTTTCGGTTTCCTAGGTCCTAACGGAGCAGGCAAGACGACTACCATGAGAATGATAGGCTGCGTTTCGCCCTTAACTTCAGGCTCACTGAAAGTCTTCGACCTAGACACACGAAACTCAGGCCGCAAAATCAAACAACGATTGGGCGTCGTGCCCCAAGAAGCGAACTTAGATGAAGAGCTGCCCGTAGAGGAGAATCTTACAGTGTACGCCAGATTCTTCAACATTCCATCCAACGTTGCCCGAAACCGCTCCAAGGAACTGCTTGAATTCATGGAGTTAACTGAAAAGCGGCAGGCAAGAGTCTCTGAACTATCAGGCGGAATGAGGCGACG
>CAZAGP010000236.1:0-4945 GCA_964484575.1 uncultured Candidatus Bathyarchaeia archaeon
GGGCGTAGCCATAATGCTCGCGTTAACGAAGTAGACGAGTGCGTTACCTGGCATCATGCGAGGTATGGCGAAATTAAGGCAGCTGACGAAAAATAAAGTCACGGTGGCGTAGATAGTTCGTCTAAGTATGTATTGGCCGCTGATTCTCAACTAGTGTCGCTCGCGATGCGCTCAAGTGCGCTTCTTCCGCATGGTCATGCCAACGGCCAATAACACTACTACGACGACTATTACGCCGCCGATGATGTAGGGAGTGTAGTCGACGCCGCTCGGCGCCATAGTGGTTGTTGTGCTCGTTTGGGCGCTCAGACTGTAGATGCTTGCGAGAGCTGTCATGTTGAATTCGCCGCCAGGCCACTCCATGGTGCCTGGAGGTGACGGCCAACCGCCAAAATTCTGCGTATTGTAGACATATACTGAGTCAACGTAGTATAACGTTATTGAGGGGAGGTTCTGCGCGATCATCGTTTCAAGCTGTTGAATTACTTGGTTTATGCCCGCTTCTGTTCCCTGAGAGTTCATCTGACTCACGGTCTGATTGTACTGTGCTAGCACACTTACTGGCCAGAATACTGGTTGCCTGAGTGGTGGGCCTGTCCCGTAGCCTGCAAATGAAAAGTCGGTGAGCAGTGCGGGATTTGGATAGCCGTAGTTCTGCTCGTACAAGTACATGTTTGTCCCTTGTTGCCAAATGTTAACCATCGAAGCCAGTGACAGAGTTTGAACTTGTGCATCTATTCCAACAGCACGAAGGAATTGGACTATCCGGTTTGCAGTGGCCACCTGTGGTTGCAGTTCAGCTGGGGCATAAACTGTTGGTGAGAACAATGTCCCGTTAGGTAGATGGTAGAACCCATCACTTTGCTTTACCCAGCCTAATCCTGACAGTAATTGCTCTGCCATCTGCGGATTGTAATTGTATTGCGGCAAGTTCGGAGTGTTCACAGAAGACGGCAAGTATCCTTGGCTTCCTGGTTCCGCGTAGCCTGAATAGGCAGTTTGGACCAGGTCCGTTCTGTTAATTGCGTAAGCTAGGGCTTGTCTGAAATCGGTCATGTTGTAAGGGTAATTGAAGATCGGGTATTCGAGGACCCATGTGTCCGGGGTCGGACCGTACGCCACCTTAAAGTTCGGGTTGCTTGTCAAACCGGCTACATCCGCGGCAGTTACACCCGCTGCATCTACTTCGCCGCCCTTCAGCATTAGAGACATGGAGGCGGAGCTTGGTACGAGTTTAACGATTATCTTGTCAAGGTATGGGATGCCCTTCGCATCTCCACCAAAGGGAGATCCGTAGGGGTTTGGTAGCAGTACCACTTGGGTGTCTCCTTGAGTGAAGTTCGAGATGTAGAATGCCCCTGCCCCGACTAGTGTTCCGAAATTATTCCCAGGCGCCGTAACATTGTTGAGGTACGGCAAAGTATTCCCTGGCATCATCACGTTCCAAATGTGTTCTGGTGTCAAGTTCGGAGTATTCTCTGCCCCGGCAATGTCCCCGAATGTTCCAAACGGTTGATTCAGATCAACCTCGCAAACTGTCGAATTGAAGGGGTGTATTGCAGTTGAAACTGGCCCGGCAAGATAGCTTTGGTATCCGCTTAAGCTTCCGCTTCCCCAAGTGTATTTGTTGAACATTAACTGGAGCGAGTACTGTATGTCGGTTGCGTTAACTGGAACTCCATCCGACCACGTCATTCCTGGTCTAAGTTGGAAGTACCATGTAGTTGCTTGAGGATTGGACCAGTAGTTCGCCAATGCTACGTGCATTATTCCGCCAGGCAACGGAATACCAAAGTTAGGATATGCGAGCTGCAGGAAATACCAGGCCTGGTATGAAGCGGTATTGAATTGGCTCCAATTATCGAGTGTGTTCGGCAACGCTAAAGTCAATGTTCCGCCGTGCTGTATGGTTGTTTGAGCGCGTGCTGGAAGGAATCCTGACGAGACTATGACGAGAACGAGTACTACACCTAGTATCGCTTTGATTTTTGCAGTCAACTTAGTCGCCTGCGAGCCCCAGACTGCTAAAGCTACGAGTTTAAAGCTTGTGACTAACCAGTTCTAGCGCACTATACTTTACTGATAGAGTACATACAATAAGTGGTCCAGGATTAAATACTGTGGTTCGATTTCGTCTGCGCGCTTTTTACTTCGGTTTCGCATACAGGTCTAATATTTCGCAACCTCACTGACTTGCGGTAGATCGGTTTCGGGGTCAGACGCTTATAGTTTCCAGCGCGCCGTTTACGCTTTACGAATCCAACGTGCCAGCCGATTGCGAACTCTTATTCATTAGAACAGAGCAGAAGCACAGGTGAGTGGAATAGGGAATGACCTCTAATTCAGCTAACTTTCAATTGAATGGAAAAGTCGTAATCGTTACTGGTGCTGCACGCGGGATAGGTGAAGCAATAGCAAGAGCATTTGGCTCAGCACAGTGCAGTGTGGTTATTGCTGATAGAATGAGACGAGCTGATGGCCGCCAGAGAGCTGAATCGCTCGCCTCACTAATAGAGGAGATGGGCGGCCGCGCATTAGCAATGCAAATAGACGTTAGTGACAAGGCTCAAATCGAGCATATGATTCAAACGACGTTGGACAAGTTCGGCCGAATCGACATTTTCGTTAATAATGCTGCGATCATGAAAGGCGGCTCACTCGTTGGTATGGATGAGAAGAATCTACAGGAGCACTTGGACGTTAACGTAAAAGGATGTTTCAACTGTTGCCAGATGATAGCCAAGCAGATGATCAAACAGGGCGGGGGAAAAATCATCATAATCTCCTCCGTAGACGGCATCCAAGCTGAGGAAGGCATAGTGGCTTACTCGACGAGCAAAGCGGCTTTAATTCTGATGATGAAATGCATGGCAGTCGAGCTTGCACCGTATAAGATTAACGTGAACGCTATCGCCCCAGGATGGGTGGAGACCGATATGACTGTCCCGTACCTGAATGAAGCTTTAGAAAGAGAGTTGAAGAAACGGATTCCTGCAGGATATATGGCAAAGCCCGAGCAAATCGCCGGCGGAGCACTCTACTTGGCCTCGCCCCTCGCCGATTACGTGAACGGACACGTACTCGTAATAGATGGGGGCCTGCTAACTAACATAACAATCAAGGCCGGGGAAGGAGCAGTCCAATACTGATCTCGATTTGCACAATGCTGCTTAACAGTCGAATTTATCTCCGAATCTCCACATTGCAAGCATGGTAATCTTGGAAAAACAGATCAGAATCGTAACAAAGGCTGCTGGAAAAGTCGAAGCCGAGTTAACTAGCGAGAACCCGCAAACTTCCGAACAGATTTGGGGGGCTCTACCTATCCAAGGTAAGGCAAATCGGTGGGGGGACGAAATCTACTTCTCGATTCCCGTGAGCGTTGAGGAGGAAAACTCTAGAGATGAGGTTGAGGTCGGAGCCATCGCATATTGGCCCCCCGGAAGTGCACTCTGCATCTTCTTCGGCCGAACACCCGCAAGTAGAAGCGAGAAACCTCGAGCCGCTAGCCCAGTGAACGTTTTCGCTAAGATCAAAGGCGACGCCAAAGTATTCCGAAGTGTCCGCGAGGGCGACACGGTTACCATAGAGAAGAGCACAAACTAACCTCAAGGGTCCGCGTAATGTCACGATCGCACCTAACGGGCAATCCGAGATCTGCGTTTAAAGAGTACGATCAGCTGGTTAGAAACGGAATCAGTCCGAAGAATCAGAGGGCACGAAACATCAGCCTCCTCGCCCTCAATGCTGCCGTACGCGCGGTAGACCCGTCGCAATGTCTACAATCAAGACTCCGAGTATCACGTAATCGAATACACGTAGACGACTTCACACTCTCCCTTTCACGATTTAAACGAATTGTGATCGTGGCAGTAGGCAAGGCCAGCAGTTCAATGATGAAGACAACGCTGGACGAGCTGGACGAAAGGGAGGTTAGCGGAATACTCGTCGTACCGAAAGGACAGAAGATTCCTAAATTCGACGACAGAGTGGAAGTATTCTTCTCAGGCCACCCGTTGCCGGACGAGGAAGGTGAAAGGGCGGCGGAGCGAGTGATCTCGATCGCTCAAAACATGAACAGAAACGAACTCCTAGTGTGTTTGATATCCGGCGGAGCATCAGCGATGCTCCCAGCACCGCCTCCAAACATCCCGTTAAAGGATAAGATCTCGGTCACTTCCCGTCTCATCAGAAGTAAGGCATCAATTCATGAAATCAACACAGTTCGAAGACACCTCTCGAGAATTAAGGGAGGCCGCCTCGCCGAACTCTGTCACGCTTCAACTATTCTCTCATTCATTATGTCAGACGTCACAGGTAACCCTCTTCATGACATTGCATCAGGCCCTACCGCTCCCGACCCCACGTCATATCTTGATGCCGTTGAGATACTGCGCAGGCATGGAATATGGAATGATAGTCCGCGTTCCGTTCAAGCCTACCTTAACCGGGGTCTGAAGGGAGAACTTCCTGAGACTCCGAAGGGAGGTAGCGCTGTCTTCCGTCGCGTTCACAATTTCATCATAGCAGACAGCTACATTGCCTGTACAGGTGCAAAACATGCGATTGAAGGTCGAGGTGTCCCTGCAAGCATAGTAACCTCTACAGTTGATATGGATGCGAAATGCATGGCCAAGCTGCTCGCGTCGGTCGCCGCAGACAGGACGCGACTACTCGAACGAGGCGCATTGATCTTCGGAGGCGAAACAACCGTTGAAGTTCACGGCGAAGGGCTAGGTGGAAGAAACCAGGAGACTGCGCTCTATGCGGCAGAAAGGATGGTGGGCTTAGACGGAGTTGTAGTAGCCGCTATGGGTACAGATGGGATTGATGGTCATAGTAGCGCGGCTGGAGCAATAGTCGACGGCCGCACGTGTGAACGCGCTCGCAGAAGTAACCTTGAGTTACGAGAATATCTGGATCAGAACGATTCTTTCAACTTCTT
>CAZAGP010000237.1:0-2548 GCA_964484575.1 uncultured Candidatus Bathyarchaeia archaeon
GTTAGAGGATTGTACACAGGCGGAACTCTCGCCTACGAGGCGCTTGTTATCTTAGGCCATTTAGTTGGTGACGTCTACTCAAATGCCCCGTTGAGTTCCAGCTTCAAGCTACCGCACTCTTCTGAGAGTCTGAAAGATTCAATCCTGGATCTTGGTGAGGAAGAATTCACTCTGGGACGAGCTCACCCCATGATCGATCCGACGGTTCGGCAGTTGAGACTGATTGAGGAAGCTAATGACCCGAGCGTCTCGGTGATTATGATGGATCTTATGTTAGGCTATGGATCTCACCCTGACCCTGCAGGTGTTATGTGCGATTCAATTTCTAAGGCGCAGGCAATCGCTAGGAACGACGACCGTGTACTTCCAATATTGGCGCACGTGTGCGGCACCGATCAGGATCCGCAGCGCAAATTCGATCAGATAGAAAAACTGGAGAAGGTTAGGGTGAGAACCTTCCCAACTAACGCTCTAATGGTCACAGCCGGTGCCCTAATCTCCCACAAAGACATTACCTTAACCAAACTGAACGATTTCTACAAGCAGTTCTTAGATAACGGAGAGTAATTTGAATGGTTGAGAAAATCCTCGAGCTCTTCAACTCAGAGCTTAAAGTAATCAATATCGGACTCGAGATCTTCAAGAGTGATTTGGAGTCCCAGAAGGTGCCGGTAGTGCAAGTATCATGGCGACCATATCCGAAGCTTGAGAAAGAGTACGAGGATATACTGTCCAAAATTCTCTAAATTATCCGCGAGATAACTAAGGGACGTCTTCAGCGCTAAGACGCGCAGAAGGCTATAAGTCGATCTTTGCTGGTGTCTTGGGATTCAACGATTGCTTCAGGACGTCAGGAGGTACGGGTCGTTCTCCGAGACGCTTCTCGAATTTTGGCTTAACGAAGTTATACCATTGCTCTCTCGTGTTGAAGAAGACTCGAGCACCGCCAAGCTCGTGTTGAACTTGAGGGTACGGTTTCTGGAATTGAGCTAGGCCGAGACCCCAGTATCTGATTCCAGTGTAACTCTCGTATGTTGCCCACCATTCCTGCATCCCCAGATTCTCAAAGGCATGTTCCATTTTCGCCAAATACATTAGAGCACCTATGCCTGCTCCTCGTTTGAACGTCATCGTGTGCAAACTGATACACACTTTCTCATCCCAAAGACGAGCGTTCGCGATCGCAGCAACCTCACCTTCAAGGACACCGATTAGGCAATAGTAGTCTTTGACGCGTTTTCTGTAAGCTGAAAGAATTTCCGCGTAGACGCGGGAAGAGACTAGGTCGTAGAAGTCCTTCTCCTCGCTCATTACCCGTTTCGTCGTCTCGAGTAAGACTTTTGTGTCATCGGGCGTGGTCATCCTGACAACCATTTTCTTGCCGTCAGGAAGTTTCAGCAGGCGAGGTTGGTATTCCCTAGCTAGGAGAGGTGAGTCGGGTGGTCTAAGGATGGGTTCAAGGTCTTCAACATTGATTTTGACCTCGGTCAGTGTTACTGGGCATGGAGGTTTGAATGACATGATTCGACACTACGGTCAGGGTAAGTTGTGTCTATTTTAGCCATTTTGACGGGAGTTCACAAATGGAAAATGAAGATGAGCAGGCGCCGATCTTGATTAAGGTTATTTGCAGCCTATAGCGTCTCCGAATCGCGTCTTATGCATCTTCGATTTCTTATCCATCAATCGGTCGTATTCCTTTTCGTCAACCATTGCGACGCATCTTCCAATGCACGCTTCACCGTCCACGAAGCGCCATGGGAAGAAACCGACCGTTGTACGTTGATTGAGCAACAGGTCAATGTCTCCTCCGACGCATTCTGCATGAATGATTCCGTAAGGGAACATTTCAAGGTGCATCAGCTGATATTTGTCATCCGTGAAATATTCACTAAGTTTCTTCCCGTACTTCTTTTGAAAGTGTGCTTCGGCTTCTCTTGCTTGTCTGGGCATCCAATCTCGAATGATCGTGTTCATGGGATGATCGGCGCTGCCGCAGTCGACTCCGATCCATCGAATCTTCTTTTCTTTGGCCCAGTCAGCGAATTCTCTGTCAGGTCCAGGATGCTTGACCATGTACTTGATCTCGTCAGCGGTGGGCTGATCCCAACCATAAGCATGGTACCCCGTATGAATGATGAGGATATCGTCCTCGCGGACTTCTACTCGGTCTTCAATCATCTTTGAAGTGTAGACGTCGTAGTCTTGCGCGGCGTCTGACAGGTCGACAATCGCGGCTGGTCCAATGAGATAATCTAACTTCAGGCTCGCTATGTCCTTTCCTGGTGTGTGGAAATGGATTTCACCATCCAAATGTGTACCTATATGATTCGAGTGCGTTAGAACTTGGCCATTTGCGCCGTTAGGCGCCAACCTCTTGAAGTATTTCAATTGAAGAGGCTCATAAGTTGGCCAAGGCGGAGTAGCAATACCTATTGGAATTGTCAAATCTATGAATTTCATATCTACCCAGCCTTTTCTGGGCTGGTCTCGCTGACAAGTCTTTCTATCGGGTTCGATGCATGAAGCTTGTAACTCTTACCCAATC
>CAZAGP010000238.1:0-2668 GCA_964484575.1 uncultured Candidatus Bathyarchaeia archaeon
GCAAAAATTCTCAAGGCGACATATCTTCTGTCTGAAAGCTTTAAGCGTTAGCGCAATAACCAAAGCGAGAAGAATCGAGCGATTTAGGATTCGATTAAATTATTAAGCGAATCATTTGGCGGGCGGGGATAGCGTTGAACCCTCGCTTGAACCCTCGGGTTATCGATATAGAAAAATAAACTTTTTCAAGCTTTTTGGGGTGTAAGGGGCGAAACTGAAATAGCATTGGATCCAGCGCTCGCCCAAGCATAGCCGCAGTAGATATAGCCTAACCCTTAAAAAGCGGCGTCTAGAGTTGGGTGCATTTTGAAAGTATCAATGGCTCCGTTGTCAAACAAAAAAAGATGGAGTCTTTGGAAGATTGTGCCTACATTTGCTTCGTTATTGCTAGTTGATTGGTCACGGGAACTGATTTGTGATAATGGCGTAACATTTGTCCGCCCACAAGGATGAACCATAGAGCGACGGCTGGCACACAGATTACATAGAGTAAGCCCACGATGTATGAAGTGACTCCGATTGCGGCGAAAGCTCCAATTTCCGCCATGAGACTTGTGGCTATACCAAAAACTGCGGTCCCCTTCCTAAACTGGCTACTCTTGATCATGGCGATCGCGAACAGCAATGGACCAATTGTAAGGAAGAAGCTTATGAAAGTCATCAGTGGCAGCGCATTAGCAATCCACGTGGCATTTGCAACTATAGATGCCTTGGCAGACTCGGTTGTGGCGACTGCATATGCTTGTGAATAGCTTACAAGTCGCAAGGATTGCAATTCTGACACTAACGGGTCGTAGATGCAGAACGCAAGGGACATGATGGCTCCGCCAAGTGCAAGGGTTTTGCTGGCTGGTTTCAAGGTGATGTAGAGAGCTGCGGTAAGGGGAATCATCATTATGTCTGCCACGATCCAAAGGCTCCAAGTAGTTGCGGCCAACGCCGGATGTTGAGAGAAGAGCTGCAAGTAACCTATAGCGGTTGTAGGCTGACCAGATCGGTAGAGAGTCATGGCCATGAAGTTGACGGCAACCCAGATGACGCCCATAATGATTGCTAAAACCCCTCCGTTCCGTAGGAGCCCATTCCACCGCTGAACGCCTGAAATTGAAGGTTCGAAAGATTTATTCATCTTTTTCCCCTCCTGCGCTCTTGTTTTCTTTGATGTCGTTTTGGGATAGGTTAATTCTTAGAACGCCCTTGTCACCAACAACTTCGAGAATCAAGTCCTCCGCAAACATTGCATGCTGAAGTTGACCTAACGTGCCTTCCAACAGAACGTTTTCGAGACCATTGTTAGCCAAGGTCAGATTCTTAAGACTAACCTTTGATTTTAGTTCAACTGAAAAGGTTCGTTCTTTGTTTAGTTCTTGCATATTTTTTTCCTCGATAAATTCAGAGGGCTGGAATAGCAATTAGTTTTAAGTTACATCGATGCGACTATCTACACATTGATGTGACTAACGATGGGTGATTATGAAGGCTTGGACAAGTTGTTTTTCGAATTAGCCAGTGAGAGTAGGCTTGCGATATTGTCCGAACTGCAAGTCAAAAACCTCAAGTTGGCGGAAGCTGCCCAAAAACTGCGTCTAACTCATACAGAAGCTTTTAGGCAACTCCAGAGATTAAGCGAGGCATTGTTAATTCAAAAACAGCTTGATGGCTCCTACGCTATCACTCAGAATGGAAAACTGTTACTCAGGTTAGCCGGCGGGTTTAGGTTCGTCTCTAAATTCAAACAGATGCTGTTAACCCGGGACATTGAACGAATTCCTTACCAATTTATCAACCGCTTGGGAGAACTTGCGGAAGCTAGCCTAAGCACTAATTCTATCGAAATGGTTAACAGTGCTGAGCAACTAATCGTCGAGGCTGAAAAGCATTTGTGGATTATCGGTGAAAGACCGCTTAGCTTTCTTGCTGCAAGAGTGGCTGAGAAAATTCAGAGCGGTCTTTCGATAAGGCTATTGGTTGACGAAAGTTGTCGCAGATACTATGAAAACATGCCAGACGTAAAAGGAATAATCGAGAAACGAGTGATCGCCAATATCCCTTTAATTCTGATAATTAACGAAAAAAGCGCAGGAATAAACATGTTATCTATTGACGGAAGAGCTGATAACGCCGTTTTCTTTGGAAGGGACCCAGCACTGCTCAAATGGGCAAACGACATATTCTTATATTATTGGGAACAGGGAAAACGCCTATCTCTCGCATAAACTCAACCAAAAAAAGGCTTCGACAAGCGCATGACTCACACCCGTTTTAGTGAGTCCGTCTCAGTTTACGCAAAAAATCAGCCAAAAAAGAGCAAGATTTAGGCAAAATGCGGGCGGGGATAGCGTTGAATCCTCGCTTGAACCCTCGGGTTAGAAGTTCAAATAACTTGGTTGAATTATAGTATTGGAGAGGTCAGTGCATGAAAATAATAAATGTCAATGAGGTCTTGGCCAAGGAAGTATCGACAGACCCATTATTTTTCGGAGGAAAAGTGACTACTCAGTTTGTTCTTGAAGAAGACCATGCATCAAAGAAACTCCAAATCGTGCTTGTTAGGTTTTCAGCTGGTGCTCGCAATAAGTTGCACACTCACTCGACAGAACAAATACTCGTTGTTACGGAAGGCAAAGGAATCATCGCCACAAAAGACCAAGAGCACATTGTTACGACG
>CAZAGP010000239.1:0-4450 GCA_964484575.1 uncultured Candidatus Bathyarchaeia archaeon
CGTCAATCGATTCAAGTGACGGGTTAGCTTGGTCCCTGCATCAGCTCTCAGAGTCAAGTAGACTAGGGATTCTGATGGATAACGTTCCAGTCAGCAAAGCTGCATGTGACTTTGCAAGAGAGCATGGTTTGCGACCTCGTGATCTCGCTTTCTACGGTGGCGAAGAGTACGAACTTGTGCTAACGATATCGCCAGGAAAGTTCTCCCGCGCTTACAGGGCGGCTAGGGGGAATTTGACGAAAGTTGGCGTCGTTACTGATAGGTTCCGGGGTGTACGGATGAAAACCAACGGCAGCATTGTGGCGGTTAAGAGGAAGGGATGGGAACATTTCAGAAGCTAAGGCCGCTTAACGGATCATTTTCGGAGTAGCTTACTGAACTCGTATGGTAGAATCCCGCCTGAATGATAGTACTTGATCTCCATTTCATTATCTAACCGGACCACGACGTTGAAAGTTACGTCTTTGGTTGCGGAGTGCGCGTGCACGGTGAGTTTGGTTTTAGGTTCGCGAATTTGTTGAATTCCTGAAAAGTCAAACGTTTCACTGCCATCTAACCCTAGATCAGCCGCGATCTTTCCGTCCGCGAACTCTAACGGTATGACGCCCATTGCGATCAAGTTGCTTCTATGAATTCTCTCGAAGCTCTCCGCAACTACTGCCTTGACGCCTAGCATTTGGGTGGCTTTGGCAGCCCAGTCTCTAGAGCTACCGGCCCCGTACTGTTTACCTGCTATGATGATGAGTGGAACATTCTCGGTTCTGTATCTTAATGCAGCGTCATAGATGGACATGAGTTCTCCTGACGGGATATGCGTTGTCCATCCTCCTTCCTTGCCCTTAGCGAGCATATTCTTCAACCGTATGTTGCTGAATCCGCCTCGAACCATTACTTCATGGTTTCCTCGTCTAGCTCCATACGAGCTGAACATTGATGGTGATACGCCCAAGTCTCTAAGGTAGGTTGCGGCGGGACTGTCTTTCGCAATTGTTCCCGCTGGCGAGATATGGTCAGTTGTTACTCTGTCCCCGAAAACGGCGAGGACTCTCGCGTTTCTAACTTCGCGGCTTCCAGCGGTAGTGCTCTTGAACCATGGTGGCTCCTTGATGTATGTGGATTTTTCGTCCCACGCGTACACTTGTCCGGTAGGAGCCTTCAAAGCCGTCCATTCATCGTCACCCTGTAGCGCATGCGAATATCTTTCCGCGTACATCTCAGGGGAGAGAACTCTCTTCTCGAGCGCTTTCATCTCGGAGAGGCGCGGCCATATGTCTTTCAGATATACGTCGCTTCCATCTCGATCTTTGCCTATTGGTTCTTTGAAGAAGTCAATGTCAATTCTCCCTGCAAGAGCGTACGCTACGACAAGGGGAGGTGACATTAGGAAGGAGCCTCTTGCTAAGGGGTGAATTCGTCCGTCGAAGTTTCTGTTTCCGCTGAGTACGGCGACGGAGTAGACGTCGTCATCTCGTATCTGCTTCTCAACTTCGGCGGGAAGGGGCCCACTGTTCCCAATGCATGTTGTGCAGCCGTATCCTACGATGTTAAACCCGAGGCGTTCTAGTGAAGGTAGGAGGTCTGTTTTTGCAAGATAATCTCTTGCAACGTTGGATCCTGGAGCCATGCTGCATTTTACGTATGGTTTCGTGCTTAGCCCCAGCTTGACCGCTTTGTCTGCAAGTGCTCCCGCACCTAGCATTACGGTGGGGTTAGATGTGTTGGTGCAGCTGGTGATCGCCGCGATTACGACTGATCCGTCGGTTAAGCTGCCGTGAATTGATCCTGACCGGTTTGATTTTCTTCTGTACTCCTCGAGAAGTAGCAGCATATTCTTAGGAGCTGACTTTAGTGACATGCGTTCGTCAGGGTTTCGGGGGCCTGTGATTGAGGGTTCAATCTGGGTCAAATCGAGCTCGAGCACTCTTGAGTAGTTAGGTTGGGGAGCCTCTGCGTGTAGATACAGTCCCTGCAATTCGCAGTACTTCTTGACGAAACTGACATGACTGCTCTCCCTGCCTGTTCCGTAAAGGTATTCGATGGTCGAATCATCAACCGGTGAATAACCGACAGTGGCTCCATACTCGGGCGTCATATTGCTGATCGTGGCTCTGTCGGGAACGCTTAATGCTCGATATGCGTCACCGAAGTATTCAACGAACGCGTCTACAACGTTCTCTTTTCTTAAAACCTCAGTAACGGTGAGCACGAGATCTGTAGGGGTTGTGCCTTCTGGAAGTTCTCCTGTGAGCTTCACTCCCACAACCTTGGGAATCGTGAATGGGTACGGTTCACCCATCATAACAGCTTCGGCTTCGATTCCTCCAACGCCCCATCCGAGTACGCCCAGACCGTTCACCATAGTTGTGTGTGAATCGGTTCCCACGAGCGTGTCCGGAAAAGCCACTAATTCTCCGTTCAACCGTTCAATGGCAACGACGCTCGCTAGGTATTCAAGGTTCAGCTGATGGCAGATTCCCTTTCCGGGAGGGAAAACTCTCATTCTATCGAAGGAAGCCTGCGACCATTTCAGCAGTGAATATCGCTCAGAATTCCTTTCAAACTCTTTTTTCAGGTTAAGTTGAATTGCGGACTGGTTCCCCCAAGCATCGACCTGTATAGAGTGGTCAATAACAAGGTCCACCGGTACTTGCGTGTTTACGGTAGAAGGATCGATTCCCCGTTTTGCTGCGGCGCTTCTCATCGCAGCCAAATCGACTATCAAGGGAACACCCGTGTAATCTTGCAGAAGAACCCTGGCGGGCATAAACGGCAGGTCCTGGCCGACGCTTCTGGGCCACTCAAGAAGGAGCTGAACGGCTTCAGCTGCCCCAGGAATTCGGCCCGAGAACCTCAATGAGTTCTCAAGAAGCACTCGTATCGAGTACGGCAGGGACTCTAAATCAGTTCCCAGTTTCTTACTCGAAAGTTCAAAGTAGCCGGCTTTGCCTTTGGGTGTATCAATTGTGCCCTTCACGAAATCGAACTTGCTTGACACAATCATCAGATAGATCAACATCAATCTTCATTATTGCGTTTTCCTTTTAACATCGCACAAGCCCAGTTGAGCCGTCGAAAAGTAACATATATGAAGTTCAGTTTGAAACGCCGAGTTCCATTAACTGTGCATGAGCAGGAGGTTAGCGACAATGAAGTTTAATGTTCCTTACTATAAACAGACGTCGGAATTCACATGTGGTCCAGCGTGCGTCCTGATGGTGATGAAGCATTTTGATCCCAAGTTAGAGTTGACTCGCCAGCTAGAATTTGAAGTGTGGCGGTACTGCAACATGATTGGAACGAAAGGGGCGGATCCTTTCGGATTATCAGTTCCGTTGATTGACGCAGGTTTCGAGGTGCGGCTTATCACGCAACGAAGGACTATGGTTGACCCGAGACGTTGGAGGCGTCGGTTAATTCGAGCAGGCTTTACGCTTCAAGAGGCTGAGTTGAGTTTCCTTGGAATTCGACAAAACAGGCTGAGAGCGTTAGCGAGAAACTTGCCGGTGCAGTATAAGCGGCCACACGTGCAGGATGTAGCGCACGCGGTTGGTGCGGAGTATGTCCCCATTGCATTAGTTCACATGGGAGTAATCCATTCCTTGAACATACCCCACTGGGTGGTGGTAACTGACGTCGACGAAAAGTCAGTCGTGTTTAATGATCCATATCCGCCAAAAGGCCGAAAAGGTCTCACGCTGTCTCACGTGAAGTTTCAGAAGATCCTCGACGATATTGACGTAAAGATAGGGATGAGTCGATCCGTGCTGCTTGTGCGGCGGGGATGAACCATTGGATAGTGATCTTCCTCCGTAAGCGCGTTTCATTCTCTGATGTTGAAAAGCAGGCACCAGCATTAATGCCACTGGTAACGTCAATCGTATCGGTAATCTTTGACGCGCCGGTTCATCAATGGCGGGGAAGCGGTAGTTCAGGGCGCTATCGCAGCCGGATGCAACTTCTTCGCAGGATACCCGATAACGCCGGCCACCCCTATCTTACACTCCATGTTTCGAGAGCTTCCTAGGATTGGTGGTATCGCTATTCAGGGCGAAGATGAGATAGCTTCTATTGGAATGTGCATCGGAGCAGCGATGGCTGGGGCAAGATGCTTGACTGCGACAAGCGGCCCTGGTATGAGTTTGTATAGTGAAAACATTGGGCTCGCAATCATGGGAGAAGTCCCACTTGTCATCGTGGATGTTATGCGTCTTGGACCAGCGACAGGAGGAGCCACCACGGTGGGTCAGGGAGATATCCAGTTTGCTCGCTGGGCTACGGCTGGCGGATACCCAATCATAGCATTCTGCCCAACGAATCCATCTGAATGCTATTCTCTCACCGTCCGCTGCTTCAAGCTAGCGAGAAGATTCCGTTGCCCAGTCTTCTTGCTTACGGACCGTGAAGTCGTAGCAACGATGAACACGACTGAAGCTGAAGAGCAAACTGGAAC
>CAZAGP010000240.1:0-2929 GCA_964484575.1 uncultured Candidatus Bathyarchaeia archaeon
GCTGTCTCTTCACCGCACACGAACGCGCCCGCTCCCAGGCGAATTTCGATACTGAAGTTGAATTCGGTTCCTAAGATATTCTTGCCGAGAATACCCAATCGCTCGGCTTGGTGAATTGCAGTCTTAAGACGCTTAACAGCCAACGGGTATTCAGCCCGCACATAGATGTAGCCTTCCGACGCTCCCACGGCGTATGCAGCAATCATCATACCCTCAAGGACCTTGTGGGGGTCACTCGCGAGTATTGCACGGTCCATGAAGGCTCCAGGGTCACCCTCGTCTGCATTGCATACAACAAACTTCCTTGTTCCTACCGCCTTCGACACGGTACTCCATTTTAGTCCAGTTGGATAACCCGCTCCTCCTCGGCCTCGGAGACCACTACGGGTAACTTGCTCAGTCACCTCCGTCGGACGCATCTCATTCAGTGCTTTGAGTAGCGCCGAGTAGCCGCCTAGGCTTATGTAGTCCTCAATCCGTTCCGGGTCAATCTTGCCGCAATTGTCAAGCACAACTCTATACTGTCTACTGAAAAATGGTGCTTCTAGCGATACTTGAAGTTCCTTAACTGGCTCCTTTCCAAGTCCCTCGACAATTCTTGGAACATCGTCAAAGGTTACGTTACCATAAAGTACACCTTCACTCTCTACGGAAACGAGCGGTGCTTGAGCGCAGAGGCCGAGACAACCGACCCCTTTCACTTTGCACTCATGTTCGATTCCCTGGCGCTTGATCTCTTTAGCGAACTCTTCCTTCAGTTTCTCACTATGGGCAGAGAGGCATGCTGCTGCGACGCACACATGAATCTGATGTGGGTGTGACTTCTTTGCACGGTTCTCTTCTTCAGTTATTCTTGCCAGGTCATCACCGTTCATTTCCTCAACCACCTTTCAACTCGCTTATGCGCCTCGGCAGGAGTGAGTTTACCCACAACTTCCCCGTCGAATACCGCGTTGGGTGCTAGACCACATGAACCGAGACAACGCGCTGTGACCAGTGATACGCGTCCGTCAGGGGAAGTTTCTCCTGCTCTTGTGCCTGCCGTCTGCGCGATATCTCCGAGCACGTTTTGGGCTCCTCTTATGTAGCAAGCTGTTCCCATGCAGACTACACAGACGTGTTCCCCTGGTGGTTTGAGTGTGAAGAAATGGTAGAATGTGGCGACTCCGTATACGCGACTCAGCGGAACACGCAATGCGAATGACACGTATTCAAGGCTACGCTTGTCCAGGAAGCCGAACGTTTCTTGCACTGTGTGCAGCGTCTCAATCAGTGAGTTGGGGGCATGTCCATGGCGGCGCATCGTCGCCTGAACGATCTTCCACCTCTTATCATCATTTGGTGGAGCGATTTGCTTCTTTTCTTGGGCCGGAACCATCATTCTCGATTACCTCGCGCTTGTCTGCATGCGTGGACGCGAGCAGGACGCGAGCATCCACGACTAAACACCCGCGATTGTATGCCATTACCGGATTAAGATCTATTTGACCGATCTGCTGATTTTCACTCATGATCTTTGAGATCTGAACGACTATTGCTGTAATCGCTTGCTCATCTACGGGGGGCTGGTCCCTGAACCCAGTGAGTGCTCGGTGACCTCGAATCCCTCGAATCATCTCATGAACTTCGAGTTCTCTAACAGGGGCAAGCCCGAAAGTAACGTCGTTTAAGACTTCTGTGAATATTCCCCCCAAACCAAACATGACTACAGGTCCGAATTGCTCGTCACGCATTCCGCCCACGATAATCTCGATTGCGGTAGGCGCCATGCGCTCAACGAGCACTCCTTCAATTCTCGCAGTCTTCTTGAAGACTCTAGCATTTGCCAGCAGCTTGGCGAACCCCTGTTCCAATTCCCTCCTCGTCCGTATGTTGAGGAGGACCCCGCCAGCATCAGTCTTGTGTATGATGTCAGGCGAGATTATCTTCAACGCAACTGGAAAACGCATTTTCTCCGCGAACTTGACAGCTTGATTCACACTCTTGGCAACTTTGAACGTGGGAACGGGCAGTCCGTAGGCTTGGCAGAGGCTTTTTGCTTCTGGCTCAAGCAGAGCAGTACGATTCTGTTCTAGAGCTTTCGCAATCACGGAACTTGTTGACATCCTTAGGGTCACCCTTGCAGCCCAGCCCAGGAGCGAAGCTCAGCGGTCCTTAGGGACCACCGGCTCGGTTACGATTACAGACCTGGCAACGTGTAATATAACACCGATCTTACAGCAACGGAATTAGCAAACCACATTTCAGCATGCTAATCTTGTTTGAACGGACAAGCTTTGATGATTCGAAACAGAGTGGTCAATCGCTATTCTGATCAACGAAACTTATGGTTTCTTTTAAAGACGTTATTCGAGCGTCCGGTCGTATTTCTGAATCTGAAATGCTTTTCGTTGATCTCCAAAGCGAAGCGAGATCCTTTCCTTCGAGAAGCTCAGATGGTAGTTCGAGGAGAATCGCTTTCATACCTGCCTGCTTAGCTCCCCATGCATCCGCTTCTGGGTGATCGCCAACGTGGACAATAGTTGAAATATCAACACCCATCCTGACCGCGGCTGCTTCGAAAATTCGTCTGTCCGGCTTGCGGATTCCTATTTCATCCGAAAAAACGGTGGTAGTAAAGAAGTCGAGAACTCGAAAATCCTTGAGTAGGTCTCTGAGAATCTTGCCTGAGCTTCTTCCAATGTTACAGATTAGCCCTATCTTGGTAGAACGATCACGTATTCCAGTTAGAGTCTCAACTGCCTCATCGCTCAAGCGCGGCGGAAGGGCCAATACCGGTGTAACGTAGGCGTTCTCGAGTTCTTGGAACAATTCACTATTCTCGGGCAAGTTCTCAACTGACGCGGCGGCTATACGATGTGCCTGATCCTTGGTTGAGATTTCATTATGCGTTCGCCAAGCTGTCTGGAGCCAAGCGCCACTTCTATCG
>CAZAGP010000241.1:0-4621 GCA_964484575.1 uncultured Candidatus Bathyarchaeia archaeon
GGGTTAATAATCTGCGTTTATTGTGGAGAGTCTAAGAATGTCCAGGTGAACAAACTGTTGCGCAATCCTTCAACGTCTAGAACTATCTGTTCACGCGTCAACGGTCGGTTTCTTCACCGGACGGCGCCATAGCTCGAGACGTTCAAACCGTCGTTGCATTATTTCAGTCAACTGTGGATATATCGCAGTCTCTTTCAGTTGTACTGCCTTCGCGTCTATGTCTTCCGGCGCATCGCGAATGACCGCGCAGTATTAGAAGCAACACTTTCGAACCAGCGGATCACTCTGATTTGAGCCACCACTTTCACGGGTTCAAATCTTATTCATACTATGAAGTAGGAGGTTGGCAAGAAGAAAAAGAGATGGGATCGGTTCGTGCTATCTCGGCGATTAGCGTCTGCTGGTTTAGCGGTGGTTGTTGTAGACGTGTCCGTTATGGTAATAGTACCCGCTAGGATTCTGAATATAATTCGGGTACGGGTTATGGTAGTAATTGTTGCCTTGATAGTAGTTGGGGTACGTCGGATAGCTTCGGTAGGTTGGGTAGGTTGGGTAGGTTGGATAGGTTGAGTACGTGGGGTAAGTTGGATAAGTTGCGTAAGTTGGGTAGGTTGGGTTGTACGGATAGCTCTGGTAACTGTTCAGATAGCTAGGACCAATCACGAATGTTTCTGATGTCGTGGTTAAAACCGAATTATAGTACTGTTGCCAATATCCTGGTTGTGAACCGTAGATTGAGACTGAGAACTGCACTGGATGTGACACTGCCGAGGGGGGTAAGCTAAACTGGAGTTGCCCGCTAGATCCGTAGCCTCCGTACGCTACGCTCAGGACTGTATTCGCCGTTCCAATGTTCGTGTCGTAGGTCGTATCGTACGCCGTGCCTGTGGCGAAAAGCTGGGGTGTGTAGTATGAGCACGAGGTTGAGACGGGCACTGTGACTTGCAGGTTCGAACCATAGTACTGCTGATTTGTCGTCGTCGGAGGGCCAAGTTGCGCTGTGCAGGCTTGGGCTGATACCAGACCATTGCTCGTTGTGACTGCGAGTACCCCGATGGCTAGGGCCAATATGAGCACTGCGTAGCTGCATGTTCTTGCAAACTTTCGTTCCAATTTTCGTCATCGCGTAACTACAGCGTGTAGTTGCCTATAATCAGAGTGGACGAATCATTCAGTTGACTGAACTTAGAACTACGCGTACTACACGATTTACTTAACGATCGAACGAGAGTACCAGCATTTGGCGTGACGGATGGAATGAGCGAGGAATCTTAGGAGAAGAGAGGGAGCTTGGCTCCTAATGATTCTTGCAACTTACTTTGACCTCTCAGCAGAAAACAGGGGAGAGGAAAACGGTATCGAGTTACGGAGTTATGGTATCGTAGGATTATTGAAAAAAGTGGGACTTTTCAGTTCGTCACCTTCTGAGCTTACCGTTGGGGAGGGGGCGGTGGATACCAAGCTATTGGAGTTGGTTGCCGCCTATGTCCATACGCGACCAGGCCTGCTGTCACGATTATGACAGCCGCGAGTATTGCTGCTATCGCTACGTAATCTAATAGTAATGAACGGTTTCTGTACGTTTGATATTGCGCGTGCACCGAGTTGTCTGGTTTTCCGTATGGTTGTGATAGTGGTTGTGGGGAGTAAGGCTGGCTTGACGGAGCCGGATATGCCGTCGGGTATGGGTACTGGTTTTGAGGAAGATACTCGTTTTGATACGGGTCTGCTTGGGTTACTGTTGTAGTACTGACGACCTGCTGCTCGACACCGTTTCCAACCTGGATTGTTTCGCCAGTTGCGGTTATCTGGTTGCCGGTCGGATCGTTGATTGAAACGGATAGTTGTACTGTATGGCCTTGCGTTGAGGGCGGTAGGTTGAAGTTTAGTTGCCCATTGAACGTAGTGCCACCATCTACTGATTGTAGTACTGTGCTGACTGAGCCTAAGCTAATGTTTGATGTGGAGTCGTACGCGTTTCCTGTCGCGTAGAGTTGGCTACCATAGTTTGTCGAACACGAGGCCGCTATGGGTACTGCTATTGGAATGTTCGAGTAAGTGTACCCCGTGGGCATTACTGGATAGTTCAGTTGAGCTGTACAAGCATCCGCCGAAACTAGACTACTGTTAGCTGCAACCGCCATGATTGCGAAGATTAGCACAATGGCTACGATGGAGTAGTGGCGCGTCTTCGTAAATGTTTGAACCAATTTTCGTCATCACCCAACTACAACACGTAGTTGCCTATAATCACAGTGGACGAATCATTCACACAAACGAACCCAAAACTACGCGTACTACACGTTGAACCTGTGAGTTGAAACTGATAGAGAGGATGGACTCATCAGTGGTGTACACCAAGAGTGGCAGCCGTTTATATTGGCAAGTAGGACTCCCGGTGGCTAGGTGTAGGTGTAGTCAGGTGAGTGTTCGAAAACAATTGACGTACGCATACCTAGTTACTTTGTTAGGTGTGCTATTAGCAACTATCACTACCGCTTATACTACCATTCGCTCGTTGCTGTTTGCAAGGCGTTTCCGTCCAGAATTTAATTCAGGCAACTTTACCGGAACTAATCATTTTGGGAACTTTACCGGCATGCGTCCGTACGGAAACCCGTATGGAGGCTTCATGAACTATGTAACAATTCTAGCTCTCATCCTTGCTATCATCGGCATCGTGTGGTTAGGAATATCTCTAAAGAAGATCCAGGTGGTAAAGAAGTAACACCACTACCGCTAACTGAATTACCCGTCGTAGGTGAACTACGATGATAGTGTTGCGTCGGGTCACAAAGTGCAACTTTCTAATAATCTAGCGGACGCCTTGACTTTCGTACAGATCATTTGGTGCGAAGGCCCTTTTCTTTCCTTTTGACAGAGTTCAGCAGTTGTCTTGCGGAGTAGACTGGAGTATTCTTAACCTTCCTCACTCCTTCGTTCCACAACTCCTCCAGTAAGCTCGCGGGGTATCCGCGTCTTCTCAGTTCAAGTATCTGGAGAAGAATATCGAGACTGTCAGCGACGTGGACGATTTGTGCTTCAATTGTAGCGTTGCTCACGTATTGTTCCTGCAATTTTGCGTATTCACTTGAGATACTGACGGAACCTATGCCTCGCGTTATGTGCTTCCACGCAGAGCCTTCAATCTCACTCTTTATCACGCTGCCTCGCTTCCCAATGTATGTAAGGTAGGATTTGCTTATGTCAAATGTCAGAGCTTCAGCCAAATCGTGAAGTATGACCATCCGGAGCACTCGTTCCGCGTTTACTCGAACACCTCTTCTCAGTTCCAGATCTGTCAAGAGGAGCGCTATCGAACTAACTGAGAACGTGTGATCCGCAACCGATTCTACATCAGGCTGAGATATTCCGTGCGTTATCCATCCGCTTCGCGGAATCCGCTTCAAGGTTATGATTGTTGATAGGAAATCTATCGACGTCAAGGTTCTGACTATACGATGACACTTACACGCTTTGACCTTTACTGTAGCAAAGGCTGAACACCGTTAGCGGACCTGCTTTCGAAAGCAAAAGCTAAGTAAGAACCCCCATTATGCAGCAACCTTCCATTAGACATGAGGTACTTGTAGTGTCCTCGTTCAAACCCGGAAAGATCGAGAGGGTAGCAGGCCCGGTCGTAGTCGCGTCAAGTATGCCAGGCGCCAGAATGTATGAGCTAGTGAAGGTGGGTGCCGCAGGCTTGATCGGAGAGATTATTCGCGTTCAGAGAGATACGTCAACAATTCAGGTTTACGAGGAGACCACGGGAATAAAGCCTGGTGAAATCGTTGAACGGACCGGTGCGCCTCTCTCAGTTGAATTGGGGCCGGGTTTGATCAACCAGTTCTTCGATGGAACCCAGAGACCTCTCCCAATACTTCAATCGAAGGGTGGAGCGTTCATTCATAGGGGAATCACGGCCCCTCCTATTGATAGAGCAAAGAAGTGGGAGTTCACTCCACATTTGAAGAACGGGGACAAGGTTACTGGCGGGGACGTCATCGGCGAGGTCCCTGAAACAGTTCTAGTGAAACACAGGATTCTTGTTCCACCCAACGTTGCGGGCACAATTAAGTCGATTCTGCCGAAGGGCGACTACACGGTGGAAGATCCGGTAGCAGAGGTTGAAACGGGAAGTGAAGTTGTGAAGTTGTACCTCATGCACTCATGGCCTGTCCGTGTCCCGCGGCCGGTTCGCGAGAAGGTACCGTCAGATATTCCGTTAATCACAGGGCAGCGAATAATCGATTTCTTCTTTCCAATCGCGAAGGGCGGTACAGCGGCTATCCCAGGCGACTTCGGAACGGGGAAGACAATTACTCAACACCAGTTAGCGAAATGGGCTGATGCCGACGTGATAGTTTACGTGGGCTGCGGAGAGAGGGGAAATGAGATGACTGAAGTTCTGGAAACGTTCCCAGAACTGAAAGACCCTCGCTCCGGTCAACCTTTGATGGAGAGAACACTCCTCGTGGCGAACACTTCGAACATGCCGATTGCCGCTCGTGAAGCGAGCATGTACACCGGGGTTACGCTCGCAGAATATTTCCGGGACATGGGATTCGACGTTGCATTGATGGCTGATTCAACTTCACGGTGGGCGGTGTCGCTTCGGGAA
>CAZAGP010000242.1:0-6616 GCA_964484575.1 uncultured Candidatus Bathyarchaeia archaeon
TTCTGCTGGTACTGCATGAAACAGATTTCAGCTGATTCAACGGAATGTCCTAATTGTAGTCTCCCGCAACACAAGGCTAGTGATTAGTTTCAGGTGGCGTTACTTGGACTCGTTCACTTCGCCACTAAGTTGTACGTGGACTCCACCTTCCATGATCTTTCGTTGAAGGTTAGTGATTAAATTATCCACGGCTTCATTGTCTAACCCGAGTCCTCTGAGCATCGTCTGCGTTTCCTCCGGGAGTATAACTGCGACGTTCGGCCCGCCATATTCCTCAATCATTATACAGTTGAAATTCATCACGACCTTCATGAATTGAAAATGTCCTGAGGCGTAACTGGCTTTACCTTGGGGATCGTAAGAATCGATGAAGACCTCCAGGTCTTCCGGAAAGCGCGGTCTACTCATTCAGGTGACCTTAGGCTCTGAAGACGTGTGGAAGCATATATTTGCCGCGTCGATAACGTGGATTTTCCAACCTTGGTTATATCGATCACTGAGTTGACGTGCCAGTGATGATTGAGACGTGCGTCCAAAAAGGTCACCTAGGCCGCCTTATTTCAGGTCACGCATTTATGTGACAAAAATTGGGCGCGCGATTACCTGAAGTTTAAACGAATAAGATGGCGAGTTTTGACACATTTCCGCCTGTCAACGGTCCATTAATTAGTCCGAGCGTCCTAGAGGTTGCGAAGTCTTAAGTAATATGCGCATGCGTTACGTAGTATTCGTTGAAAGCGGAAATCGGCGGATTATGTAGATCTGAGGCGCTGATATGACCAAATGTGGGAGGGTAATTGCATGCCTATTATTACTTGTAGTTCTATTCGCTCCAGTCCTATCTCTTGCTGCTGGTGCTCTCTCCCCGCTAGCGTCGGGGACTTTTCCTAGTGGGACTCTTCTTGTTCCAATGGATAGTAAGCAGAATGATCGGGTGCACGTTTATGGTTTCATTCACGAATTTCTACGGCTTACGCCTGATTCGCGTTTAGCCAGAATTATTGAGCCTCCTGATGTTACGATTCAAACTGCGTTAACGCCGAGCGGAGCATTATACCAGGGTGGTCCATTTCTCATCGATCCTGGATTTACGTCTCAAGTGAATAGTCTGCTGTCGACACCTATCTTTAACGGAGTGACGGTGACTAAACTCACTGCGCCTTTCACGTCAACCAATGTTGATTTCATAACTGCCCCAACGAAAATTTTAGTGATCTTCGGAGTCTTCGGGAGAACTGATCTCACGCTGACCAGAATGGGGATTAACTATACGTTGATTGACCCGGATGTTCTCCTGGATAATCCCTCAATCATCAACCAGTATTCGTTGATCGTTGTGGACTGTCCTGGCTTCTACGGCAATCCATCCTCGTACACTCCTGATAGGCGGGCGAAGATTCAGACCGTGTATAACACGATTTCGACCCATGTGCAAGCTGGCAATGAAGTGATCTTCACTGACATTGCTTTGCTTGACATGAATTCTACTTTTCCGGGCTACGTGAATATTGGTCCAGGAGGGGCTGGTTCTTGGGTGAGTACGGTGTATAATCCGCCGAAGGGCGGTTTCCAGCCGGAGTTTCCAAGTCAGTATTATAATGTCGGGCCGAACCCGAACTCTATCAAGCTCTTTACAGAGGGTGGAGGACGTGTTGTTTCGAGTATTCAGCCGGCTCACGCGTCTGACGTTAGAATTTTGATTGATAGCACCAACTTCGGAGTGCCCTATCGTTATGCAATTCTCGGCTTCTACTTCCCGTTTGGTAATGGGATTGTTGAAGGCTTAGCGTTTCATCCGTATGAGCAGACGTTTCCGAACTATGCTGACCAGAACGGGTACTATGCTACGTACGAGATTTATGGCAACAAGTTTGTGCATGGAATATCGAACGATTTCATGCTTTCAGCTAGTCCGCCGACTCTTACTGTTACTCAAGGGCAGACAGCGACTTATACCGTAACTGTTACGTCCCTACAAAGTTTCAATTCGCCTGTCTCGTTGCAGGTTAGCGGAGCTCCCTTCAACTCGATTGGCAGTTTCTCCCCACCTCTGGTTACTCCTCCGCCGGGAGGGTCTGTAAGCAGCGTGCTCACTATATCGACTGCTGCGAATACGCCTACTGGGGCTTACAACCTTACTGTAACTGGTACCTCCACGTTGCCGAACTTGACCCATGAAACATCTATTGAGCTCGTAGTCACTGCACCCCCGCCTACACCTTCAGATTTTGATCTATCCGTAACTCCGGCCGCTCCGACTCCGCTAATTGTTCAGCCAGGTCAGTGTGGGAACTACAGCGTCTCTGTGCAGTCAGTAGGTAATTTCACGTCTCCAGTAAACCTTACGTTAACTGGCATTCCAAGCCAATTAGGTGGTCACATTCAGCCTCAGTTCATTCCCAACCCAGTCTCGCCACCTTCTCCAGGTTCAACTGTTTTTTCAACTCTCAAAGCGTGTGTCGCTGCTGGCGCGACCCCTGGAAACTACACTATGACTGTCATTGGTACGGGGGGTGGCATTACTCACTCGGCAGATATTGCGCTTGAGATTCCGAAGCCGCCTGTCACTCCGATCAATCCGCTCATTTACTTAATCATCCTCGCAATGCTGCTCATTGCACTTGGAATCGGTCTACTTGCTGCTTACTTGTCTCGCAAGGGAGTAATTAGAAGAAGAGCAAGGTTCCTCTACGTCCTTCCCTTGCCTACAATTAAATGCAGGAATTGTGGAAGGCTGATGCCATTGGCAGCCGTCTATTGTCCATACTGCGGCAGACCACAAGTAATCATTGCTAGAAAGTCTCCTAAAGTCCGCGCGGCCGCGATACCGCGGATGACAGGGCGCAGGATAATCGCATTTGTGTTGTCGCTAGTCTCGGGCATTTTGGTCATATTGAACAGCGCCGCCCTGCTCAGTCCCTCATTCTATAACTTCTGGTCGTCGCTATTCTTCTGGTTACCGATTCTAGGGCACACTTACGCTTTCGCACTTGGCTTCGTGATTGGGTTAACGTTAATCATGGGATCTATTGTTATGATTTTGAGAAGCGGCGCACTTGCCGATATCATCATCTTCCCGTTCGCCGTCTTCAGCTTGATCGTAGGTGGCGGCTTCGTTGCAGGACTAATCATAGGGATCATCGGCGGGATCTTAGCTGTGCTGAACAAGTAAGTATGTCGATTTTTTTTGATAATTGTCACTATATTCCTAATTTTGTATGAGCCTGACCGTTTTCGGTAACTTAAATGTGAGAAATGTGTAACGTAAAAGCTCCTAATTTAACCGTCTGAATCAATGAGTTTTCCGGAGAAGGCTTTAGATAGCCGCTAATTTTCGACGTTGTAATCAATCGCGAGACGGTACGATCGTTCGATTGCTTGAAACTTGCAGGTTGACGCACGGTTTTAGTGGTGTGATGTGCGGAAATTGTGCGATTTACCATCGCTAATTCCTAAGTCAGACGGTCGTCAAATTATTCGATTGGTGGATCAACAAATGGAAGCACTTGAATATTATCGGGACCCCAATGGCTTTTGGCGAATCAAGAATTTCCGCCGGCGTAGACGAGCAAGAATCTGACTTCGCGCACGCGTGTGCAAATCGCACAGCACGCTTCCCTAATGGAATAGGAAGGGTGCTGGAGGAGGGTTCTGGTCTCGTTCTGGCGATACAGTTACGACCGTGTGGGCAATCCTATCGCCCACTCTCAGTTTCCTGTCCGTAATTGATAGGACTACAACCCCCAGAACGTAACATGCTGGAAGCCAGTCAACGGGCCTGAAGAGATTTCTTATGACGGATTCTCCTAACGTGCAAGGGTCGCCGTTGGAGCCGACAACGCGCAACTGCAGAACGTGTTTCCCTAGTGTGGCAGAGAATACTCCTTCAGCCGTACTATAATAGAGAAAGCTAATCAAGAAAAGTATAATCCAGCTTCCGAAAGAGACACTAAGGGATAGTTGCGTGAAGTGGACAACGATTAACCAACTGAAGCCGACGATTACGGAATCTATTAGCGCCGCGCCAGCCCTACGTGCTAACGGGGCTGATTTGATTTCAAGCGGGGGCGTCCTTAGTGTTTCAAATGTAATCTCGTGATGGTTATCCTGATCAGCCAAGTAATAATCGAAATCTCCCGTTTTCCGGTTCGTGGGTGCGCTGAATTTAAATACTATTCGAAATGATATTCACGCTGCAGCAACAGGAGTAATGAACCGAAATAATGGCGGAAGTATGCCCCACATGTGGGCTTCCAAAGGATTTGTGCGTGTGCGGCACCATAAGCATGGAACAACAGCTTGTGAAGGTCCGCCTCGAGACAAGAAAATGGGGAAAAGCAACAACCATTATCGAGGGTATTAACTCGAAGAGTGTGGATCTCGGCGATCTCGGTGCAAAATTGAAGACTTTCTGTGCTTGCGGCGGAACGTCAAAGGACGGTCTCATAATTCTACAAGGAGATCATCGCGGCAAGGTTAAGAAGTTGCTTGTCCAGTTCGGGTTTCCCGAGACATCAATCGAAGTTCACTAGAGAGCATGTGAAGGTTACGAATAAGTTTCTTGAAACGGTGAAGGATCTCAAGTACACCGGGCATAGTGCGTTTGCGTGCCCGAAATGTGGAAGTTTGAAGGTAAAGCCCGCGGGATCACTAAGCGGCTGGATGACCCCCGCAATGTACGAGTGCCAGGAATGCGGATACGTCGGCAGCATAATTCTGGAAATCGAATCAGAAGATGAGGATGAATCAGCGGGAGAGCAAAGAAAAAAGTAGGAGAGAAGAGTAGGTTCGAGAGCTGCAGGTTAGGCCTAGATGTCTAGCTTCAGCGCTTCCTTAAGGCCTTTGTAGCGGTTTCTTACAGTTACTTCGGTTACATTGGCAACTTCTGCGATTTCCTTCTGAGTCTTCTTCTCGCCTTCAAGGACACAGGCTACGTACAGTGACGCGGCAGCAAGCCCCATCGGGTCCTTGCCTGCCACGATTCCTTTTCTCTTCGCTTCGTTGATTATCCTAATCGCTCGCTGCTGTGTAGGCATGGAAATCTCCACCTTCGTCGCAATCTTAGAGATACACTTCACGGGGTCCTCAACTGGCATTCGAAGGTCAAGTTCGCGAACAAGCAGCCTATAACACCTTGCTACATCCTTCTTACGGATCCGACTCGCAGCTGAAACGTCCTTCAATGTGCGCGGGGTTTCCGACATTCGGCAAGCCGCGTAGAGCGATGCTGCTGCTATTGCCGCAATGGATCGGCCTCGGACGAGCCCATTGTCAAGCGCTTTTCGGTAAACTATTGCAGCACGTTCCTTAATTGAGGCAGGAATATGAAGCATATCGGTCAATCGATCGAGCTCTGCCATTGCCTGCGCAAGATTGCGATCAGCAGAAGAATGAACTCGAGTCCTAATCTGCCACTTTCGGAGACGTAGCATTTCCAGTCTGGTCGCTAGGGGGAGTTGACGCCCGTAAGCGTCCCTGTTAACGCGGTCGATAACTGTTGAGAGTCCCTTGTCATGAATTGAGAATGACGTAGGGATTCCAACGCGACCTCGCTCATCCTTCTCCTCTTTAGTGAATGCACGCCATTCAGGTCCCTGATTGAGCGCGTGCTCACTTAAAACTAGACCACAATCATGACAGATTATTTCACCAAGATCATAATCTTCAACAAGGTTAGCGCTCCCACATTCAGGGCAATTAGTCACTTTCCCAATCTTTTTAGTGGTCGTACTCAATTTCTTTCATCCTCATTGATGCTTTACGCTCGAGCCCTCATCCCCTCAGTAGAACAACGTACGTCGTTCTGCCTCAGAACCCTATCCGGCCCGAAACATATAATAATGTAAAGATTCAAGTACTTAAGTCTTTCCTAGGAGAGGAGCATTTCGGTTTCACACAGATTGAAATCAGCTGTTTTTAGCCAAAACGACCATTATGTGCGCGATTTGCGACATATCGTCTTGATAAGCCCTGTAATTCGACTGTAATTCGTAATTATCCATCCTCGTTGGAGTCGGCTAAACTACTCGTCGCCAACTCGTTTCCTGAAGTAAATGCAGTCTTTCTCTCTACGGACGAATCGGGAATATCGTCCGCATTCAGTCACTAGCATGGGCTGCTGATCGTCTGGTGAAGTAATTATCTCAATGCTTACAATTCGATACTCCTCGGTGTCAGGATCCTTCCCGAATAATTTTCTAAAATCCTCGAGAGCAAGTTCCGGTGCATAAGGATCCTTGACGTTTATTACCAATGGTATCTTCCGAATCGGGATCCGGAGAATAGTTTCAACCGGCAAGCAGCGGGCCCTCTGCTCGTCCTCTCTTTGAGAGGACCTCCAACCAAGGATTATTCGAGAAGAACGACGGTAGACCCTCGCTCACAATGCCCGTGTGCAAAGTTGGTTCGATACGGTGGGATGGATTGAACGGGGTTTCCGTTGAACTTAATGGAATCATCCTTGTTGAGATAGTGCCCTCTCGTAATGATTTGAATTCTAGCATCATCATGTTCAGGTTATTCTCCAGCTTCGTGCAAGTCGACTTTAACGCTGCTAGTTCTGCGATGAGTGTGGTGTCCGTGCTAGAAGTTGGTACCGTCTGATTGATCTGTACTG
>CAZAGP010000243.1:0-9436 GCA_964484575.1 uncultured Candidatus Bathyarchaeia archaeon
TGTTCCCTTCATGATGCCCGGCAGAGCTTTGAATTGACGCCTAATCTCAACTATCATAACAGCAGCGGTTCTCCCGACAGCTCGAATGGCGAGTGAGCTGAAAAGAAACACAAGCATTGCTCCAATCATCGCTCCTATGAAAACTTCGGGACGCGCCAGATCAACCCCGTTCAACCCTGCGACTTCAAGGAACGCACTGAATAGCAGAAACGCGGATAGAGCTGCTGATGCGACCCCATATCCCTTAGTCAAGGCTTTAGTCGTGTTACCCACTGAATCGAGTTTATCGGATACTGCACGTGCCTTAGCGGCTGCTCCTGACATTTCAAGGATGCCGCCTGCATTGTCGGTGATTGGGCCAAACCCGTCCATGGCCAGGACCATAGGCGTCACGGACAGCATGCCCATTGTGGCTATCGCCGTGCCGTAGATTCCACGTTGAAAGGCCGGGTTTGATATGTTCAGCGACGATCCCAAGGATTGGAAGTTGTTACCGAAGCCGAAGGCAAGAAGTATCCCTACTCCTATAATTATAATGAAGAGACCTGACGATTCCATTCCGACAGCGAGCCCCGTAGCGAGGCTGGGTGCCGCTCCGCTTTCTGACGCGTTAGCAATTTCAAGCGTCGGGCGCCTACGATAGGACGTGTAGTAATCAGTCACCCACGCCACGAGGATAGCAGCAATTATACCGGTCAATGCCGCGTAGAAGTAATTCATTTCTCCATTCAGGAGAACCAACGTAAGAAGGTAAAATCCTCCGGCACAAATGACCCCTGTCACGATAAGGCCTCTGGTTAACGAAGTGAAAGGATCCTCCTTCTTTCTAGAATAGACGAAGAACATCCCGATCAAGGTCCCGATTAAACCGAATCCCCGAGCCAAAAGCGGAAAGAGCAAACCGTTGGTTCCAAACATTGAGTAAACCGCTGGGGCAACTGCAAGGATCATTGCTCCAATGTTTTCTGCAGTGATGGATTCGAACAGGTCCGCTCCGCGGCCCGCTATATCCCCGACATTATCTCCAACAAGGTCCGCGATTACCGCTGGATTTCTAGGATCATCCTCAGGGATGCCCGCCTCCACTTTTCCGACAAGGTCCGCGCTCATATCTGCAGCTTTCGTGTAAATACCTCCACCTAACTGTGCGAAGAGAGCTGCAAAGCTCGCACCGAACCCGAACCCAACCATTAGAAGTGGGTCACCGCCGAAGATTAGGAAGAGTGTTGAGATACCAAGTAAACTCAAGGAAACAACGCCCAAACCGAAAACTACTCCACCACGGAATGCAATCTTCAGAGCTCTATCCAGACTTGACATGGCTCCTTTGGCAGCTCTAATGTTGCATCTAACTGAGATGTACATCGCTATGTACCCCGCAAGGTTCGAGCATAATGCACCGAGGAGGAAGCCAGCGGCAGTGTCGACGCCAAGCCAAGGATTCGTTGGGCTCTTTATTGCAATAGCCAACAGTACAGTGAAAATGGCAGCGATGACGCTGATGGTCTTGTACTGTCGCCAAAGGTACGTTTCAGCTCCAATCTTAATCGCGGAAGCTATTTCCTGCATTTTCTTGGATCCTTGATCCTGCTTCAGTATCCAAAGAACGATGAGACCGGCAGCGAAGAGGGAGATGAAGCTTACGCCGAAAACGTAACCGATAAGCAATGGTTGTCACTATACTCTAAATGAGCTCAGCCTAGGATTACGCGTTTGTATTTAAGTGAAGCGAATCTTACGCGGACTTCGATTCTTGTTCTCCCACGAGGTCAAAGCGGGCACGCGCTTCTTCCTCAAGCGGGACATCACGCTTACTCCGCCACAGTGCCCACGTTGCCATGCCGATCAGTATGACCGCTGCGATTAATGGAAGCGAGCTAGCCTTGAGAGCTACCAAGATTGGTGCAACAATTAACGAGATGAGGTTGACGACTTTAACCATTGGGTTCAGTGCTGGCCCCGCAGTGTCCTTAAGTGGATCGCCGACGGTGTCCCCTACTACGCTAGCCTTGTGCCGTTCACTACCCTTCCCCGTATTCTCAGGAATGTTTCGAGGTTCATCTTCAATTGATTTCTTCGCATTATCCCAAGCCCCTCCTGCGTTCGCCATAAATACAGCAAGCAACTGACCTGATACAATTATGCCAGCTAAGAATCCTCCAAGTGCCTCCACTTGCAGCAGCAATCCGACGATTACCGGGACGGTCATAGCGATAACCGCCAAAGGAACAAGCTCTTTCTGAGCTGCAGCAGTGGAGATACGGACGACCGTACCGTAATCAGGTTTCACCTCTCCCTCCATTACACCCGGGATCCTAAACTGTCGACGAACCTCTTCCACGATCAACTTGGCCGCTCTGGAAACCGCCCTGATTGAGAGTGAGCTGAAGAGCCAGGGCAACGCGCCCCCTAACAGTAGACCAATGAAGACTGGAGTGCTGGAGATGCTGATAGATTGTAGTCCTGTCGCTGTTATGTAGGATGCGAAGAGGGAAACTGCTGCGATAACGGCCGAGGCAATTGCTATGCCTTTCGTGATTGCTTTCGTAGTGTTACCGACAGCGTCGAGATCAGCCATTATTTGGCGTCCGCGTTTCGTCTCCTCATCATCCATGTCATGCCAAGCCATCTCACCGATTCCATTAGCATTGTCACTGATTGGTCCGTAAGAATCCATGGCCACATTATTGCCTGTCTGGCTCAGCATACCAATCCCTATCATTGCGATAGCGTACAAAGTGTATACCGCACCGCCTGACAATGGGAAGAGTATCAGCGCCAGCACGAAACTGATTACAATCAACAATAGAGCCCAGACAGATGATTCATACCCGCTCGCCAATCCTGAGAGGATAGTTGTGGCCGGTCCCGCTCGTGTAGATTTGACGATCTCCTTCACAGGCGTCTTGTCAGTCGCGGTGAAGTATGAGGTGAGAGGGTTGAAGCAAACAGCCAGGGCCACGCCGATTGTGATAAGGGCACCGAGCCTCCAGTCGTTGCTGTACAGCCATGCAACGACAAACGCCCAGAAGATTGTGTTGATGCTGGACAACTCATAAGAGCGAAACATCGCATCTTCAGCGTTCTTCGCACGCAGAAATCCTACGGGGAACTTTACCCAAATGGGGACGGCGAAGGTTCCGAGAATCGAAGATACGACGCCAATTCCACGTATAATCAGAGGAAAAAGCATCCACATCAACCTGTGCGCTGGGTCCAACGCCATAGCTGCTAGGCCAAGAATCAATGCTGAAACGATCGTAACCTCGTATGACTCGAAAATGTCCGCAGCCATCCCTGCGCAGTCACCAACATTATCACCCACTAAGTCCGCAACCACTGCGGCGTTTCGCGGATCATCCTCAGGGATATCTTTCTCCACCTTACCCACCAGATCGGCCCCCACGTCCGCTGCCTTTGTGAAGATCCCACCACCGACTCGCATGAATAATGCCAGCAAGGTTCCCCCAAACCCGAAACCCAGCAGCGCATCTGGCGCTGCCCTCCCGAAAATTATGAAGATCGAAGTACCACCGAGCAGTCCAAGTCCATCAGTAAGCATCCCGGTAATCGTCCCAGCGTAGTAGGCAATCGAGAGCGCCTCACCAAAACTACGACGCGATGCGGCTGCAACACGAACGTTCGCCTGCACTGCCATACGCATGCCAAACTGTCCCACTAGAAGGCTGAATGAAGCACCTAGGACAAACGCAAGCATCCGCCCGACAGCGATTATGATGTGCGCATTGTCACCGAACCGTTCCAAAGCTTCAGGTGTCGGCGGGACAACGTACACACTGAAGAACATAACGAACGCAAGTAATCCGATCAGCGGAAGAATTGTTCGAAGCTGTCTGTTCAGATAGGCATCAGCACCGATTCTAATCGCGTTCCAAACCTCCTGCATCTTCGCAGTCCCCTTGTCCTTTAGCAGAACGGTGCGACGAAGCCATAATGCGTAGAGAAGACTGAGAATAGCGATACCGATAACGGCCCAAGGAGCGAGAGCTTCAAAAGTTTCTACGTAAGGCAACGCCCAATCACTGACAACGCAGACGCCGGATTCCGATCAATTTAAGCAACAAGGATAACTGTCGCTCCTGAAATTCAACATTGACAGGACAACTCAGCATCGTCCTCTAGTTCCAGTCAATAATGAAGATATTGCGCAGGTCTACTTTCGCTCGTTTCTTATCTTGCACATGTGAGAAAGGCCTTTATGGTGTCACATGAAATCTTTCAGCGGGCTAGCATTTACCATGAGCGAACCACAATCAGACTCGCCAGCAAGAATGGGTGAAGACGACAAATACTCAGTTGAGATAATCATCCCGCCAAAAGCCATCCCCACTCCTAAGGCTGCTCTCGAAGCAATCAAAGGGGCAGTTAAAGGCAAAATGCTCGCGAAGATGAAGAAGGAAGCTGTTGACTGTCCGGTCAAGCTGAAGACGGTCTCATTTGTCGAATGCTTCACGTGCCCAAACTTCAACCGAAGAATCCGCGGGAAAGTTGGATGTAAAGGACTGCCACTAAGTGAAGACACCGCTAAAGGATAGCAAGACCGTATCTCGAGAGCGTCAAACGCTTATTACTCGACCCTAGCGAGAAACCCCAACGTGGCTTCCGCTTGAAAGCAGCTATCCTAGCTGGTGGCGCAGGCACTCGACTCTACCCTTTAACAGCATATGTTCCCAAGGTGCTAATCCCAATAGGCAACAGGTATGTTATCGAATATGTGATAGAATACCTGAAACAGAACGAGATCAGAGACATCGTGATGCTCGTAGCCAAGACTGAAGTCGATCTACTCAAGAATCACTTGCAAGATGGGTCACGCTTCGGAGTACGAATTGAATACTCGATCGCGGAAAGATTGGGAACCGCGGGAGCGTTATATGCAGCACAAGATCTGCTTAACGAATGTTTCATTGTGTATTATGGAGATATTCTAACAAGCATGAACTTGAGGGAGATGATTACTTACCATAATGACAAGAAAGCAACTTGCACTATTGCTCTGAGTACTACCGTTCCCATTGAATACGGAATAGCCCGCGTCAGCGCCGATGGGCGAGTTACCTATTTCGAGGAGAAACCGATACTCAAAGAATACCCGGTCAGCATGGGCATCGACATTCTAGAACCGGACGCGCTAGTATACTGTAAACCTAACACTGACATCGCACAACACGTTATTCCAAGCCTCCTCAAAGACGGGAAATCCGTCTACGCATATATGAGCGAAAAACGACACTACGATATTGGAACATTCAAGAGCTTGGAAGAAGTCCGCCAATTAGTCGACGGAGACAGGATTTCACTGTAAGCCAAGGCCCGTAGAATTGCATCTATTTCCAGAATTATTCGCCCGTTTCTAGCAGGATAGTGTATCAGTCAACCGTAAAGCGCTGAATGAATTAATAGTGTGTCTATCATTTGAGCAATTTAGAGAGTTGATTAATGGCTAAGATAGTTGCAGGCATACCTGCATTCAACGCGGAGCAAACAATCGCCAAGCAGATTGTTCATTGCCTAAAATGGGTCGATCAAGTAGTCGTAATCGATGATGGCTCCGTTGATGATACCTCACTGATTGCCTCTAAACTAGGCGCGGACGTGATCAAACATAAGCGCAATCTGGGAAAAGGTGCCGCACTCAGAGACCTGATTAACTACGCTAGAACTGCTAACGCTACACTCGTAACCCTCGACGCAGACGGGCAACATAATCCAGATGATATACCAACCCTGACCAGGCCGATTATGAATGATGAAGCTGAGATAGTTATAGCGGGTAGACTGAATGCAAATGTGCCAAAAGGCCGCCGCATAGGAGGAAGAGCCCTCGACTACGCGACATCGGCACTGACAGGGGGAGAAACCGTCGACAGTCAAAGTGGATTCCGAGCGTACTCTGAGAAGGCACTTGCTCACATAAGCGCGAGCGAGTTTGGAATGGGAGCTGATTCAGAAATTCTCATTAAAGCAAGACAGGCAGGACTACGTATCGCTCAGGTCCCAGTAACGATGAGCTACATAGGACCGAAAACGTCAACTCATAATCCCATGTACCACTGGCTCGATGTCTTCTTCAGTTTAGTCAAGTTCGTCTCGATCAGACACCCACTACTATTCTATGGCGGCTTTTCAGCAATAATGTTCCTGATCGCGACGGTCTTTGGGGTGCAGACGTTAGACTATTACACCAGGTGGGGCAGAGTTGTTACCAATCTGGCCCTAGTCTCAATCGCCGCTGGGATACTAGGCTTCCTCTCATTCTTCACTGGAGTCATTCTCTTCACGCTGATCACGTTAATGAGAGATGAACAGTTTCGCTAATTCGAGAAAAGTGACTCGTACAGGTCTTCAGTATCTTTAGCAACTATCGTCCAGTCAAGATTCTCCGCTAATGCCCTTCCGTTCTTTCCCATCTCGACGAGTCTGCCGGGGTCTCCGTTCAGAAGTTCAAACAGTTTATTCGCAAGTGCACGAGGATTATTGGGTGAAACCAAAACCCCATTGTAACCGTCTCGGATGACGCTTGGAACCCCTCCAACTGACGATCCTACTACGGGCTTCCCGGTCGCATTCGCTTCTAACAAAGTCAACCCGAACCCTTCTGAGGAATCCTTACTTGGTAAAGCAAGAATATCAGAACACGCGTAATACTCCGGTAGCTCCAAGTCAGGGACGTTACCAGCAAATACAACCGAGTTTTCGAGCCCCATAGAGGAAACGAGTCGCTGATACTCTTGCTTCAAAACCCCATCACCAACCACCAATAATCGAATGCTTTTCTGCTGGTTAAGCATGGAAAATGCTTCGATCAAAACGTCCAACCCCTTATACCGGTGCCACTCGGTTAGAGCGCCCACAAAGAGAACTACTTTAGAACGGTTCAAATTGAATTTAGCCCTAATCCTGCTCCCCGTCACTCCCGTGTTGAACCTCTTAGTGTCCACTCCATTCCCGATTACCACTACTTTGGAGAGAACGCGTCGCAGATTTCTAGAAATGCAGGCATAGTGGTCAGATGTTGCAATTACCTTCTCGTAGCACTGTAAATACACTGGAAGAACAATGCGATCGTGAAAAGTCACTATGGCTCCGGCGGTTCTCGTGACAGGCGGAAGGTCATTGTGCCACGTCAATATTGCGGGTAAGCCTCTGATTTTGGCGACGACTGCTGTCATAAACGCGATGTATGGGCTAGGAAAATTCGCGTGTAATACATCAGCCGGCTCGCTCAAGAGTCGCAGGAACAGGTCCAGCATGATTGGTGTACCGTAGACTCTTCCCGATATCTGAAGGCGCTCTATCCTTAGACCATTAATCCTTCGACTACCAATCTCAAGAGGCGGATTGCTACAGAATACTACTACTTGATGACCCCGATGACTCAGATTCATCGCCAAGTTGTATACATACGTTTCAGCCCCCCCTCGCCAGGGGGGAAAAAAACTGTTCACGATGACTATTCTCATGATCTTCCCATGTGATAATTGTAATAGAAAGTATCAGTAGGAAGGGGCACCGTTACGCTAGAAAATAAGATCACGACAGGTGTGCACCAGCTCAGAACTGTTCCACTCGAAGAGTTTCCAGACGAACACATCTGGACAATTCATCGAGACAGATCGTCGTCATGCTCTGTTTACTTGCCAGAATTCTTCCCCTAACAAGTTCCAAGGTAGCCGCCATTCGTCCGGATCTGTGGACGAGAAGTTCTCGTTCACCAAGTATAATACGTCCACTGGCCTTCGACCTAGAACGGCACCACCGTGTGCAACACCTCGGGGTATATAGAGCAAGCGAGACTTTCCGCCTCCGAGAATAACCCTCATTTGTGCACGTTCAGTCTTAGATCCTTTACGTGTGTCGAGCAATCCGACCAGCAGTCGGTCCAAGGGATGCACAGCCCAAACTTCGTCCTGCTTGAAGTGCAGATGGAAGGCTTTGATTAGTCCGGGGTTGAATCTTGAACGATTAATCTGCTTCAATTCAAAGTCTTCGAGACTTGAAATGACGCCGTTCTTGATACGGGCAATTTCATGGAAATCTCCTCCGTCATCGACGTGGAAATCGAATTCGATTAGTCGTACGCCCTCTATCGCTTTCCCTAGAGCGTAGTTCTGAACTGACAACTTGTTGGTCAGATCGACACTAATGTCTTCCTTTCTCAGCACAGCTCGCCTTCTTCATATGTTGAGAACTTCTATCTGTTAAGGTATTTCTATGGATTATCTCCTAGCAGCTGCATTTGATCTGACTATTTATGTCGGAACGTAGAAACCCTATCTGACCTCGCGGCTGCCTAGGTGGAGAGCGATGAGTAATATACTGGTAACAGGTGGGTTAGGATTCATTGGTAGCAATTTCATTCATTCGCGACTAAGCGGATTCCCAGACACAAATATCCTGAACCTGGATTCAATGTCGTTTGGCGCCAACCCACGAAGCTTAGATGATTTGAACACTAATTCACGATACCAATTCGAGAAATGCAACGTGACGGATGCAAAGAAGCTTAGCGAAGTTTCCTCACAAATTGATGTTATTGTGAATTTCGCCGCGGAGACTCACGTGGATAGAAGCATCTCCAATCCTGAGGCTTTCTTGGAAAGTAACGTGATTGGGACGCACAGACTTTTGGAGTTCGCCAGGAAAAGGGATGTCCGGAAATTCGTTCAGATCTCCACTGATGAAGTCTATGGGTCAGCCCCAAGTACGATGACCTTTACCGAATATTCCCCGTTGAACCCGTCCAGCCCCTATTCAGCCTCGAAGGCAGCTGCAGACGTATTCGTCATGTCTTATTACAGCACATACGGCCTACCAGCAGTGATTCTGAGATGCACAAACAATTTTGGGCCCTACCAATTTCCCGAGAAGTTCATACCAAAAACCATCATTAGCTGTCTCCTGGACAGGGAAATCCCGTTATACGGAGATGGATCTCAGGTTCGAGATTGGATTTATGTGACTGACTTCTGTGATGCGATAAGTGGCGTGGTAGAGCGTGGCTCTATCGGGGCCATTTACAACGTGTCTGCGGGAAACGAGCTACCGAATGTTGAAGTGGCCAAGAAGATCCTACGTACTCTCAAGAAGCCTTTTGAGATGATTCGCTTCGTTGAAGACCGCCCGGGACACGACCGGAGATACAGTCTTAATTCGGAACTAATCAGAGAAAAATTGCAATGGCGCCCCAACCACCAGTTCGACGAGGGGCTATACGCGACTGTGAACTGGTATGTTTCAAACGAGAGTTGGTGGAAGCCTCTTCTGAGCGATAGAATACTATCCGCTACACCATGGAAGGAAAAGTGGTAACTTGAAATTGCTAATTACGGGTGCGAGCGGCCTCGTAGGGGCGAAATTAGCAGCTCTTGCTACAAGCGCAGGTCACGAAGTGACGCCAATCTATAACAAGCAT
>CAZAGP010000244.1:0-4297 GCA_964484575.1 uncultured Candidatus Bathyarchaeia archaeon
ATCCTAGGTAGACCTGGTCAGTAACTTCGATCTCAGTTATCCACTTAGCGTTCATCATTCCGTAAATTCCAGGTACTATAGCGCGAACGGGAAATCCGTGCTCGGTGGGAAGAATCACATCATTCATTTTGTATGCTAGAACAGCATTCGGTAGTAGAGCATGCTCGATCGGAATTCCGACGCTGTAACCATCACCACACCGGAAGATAACGTACACGGCATTCGGCATAACCCCCGCTTGATTGAGCAAAGTTGCGAGCGGTATGCCAGTCCACTTTGCGTTGCTGATTAGGCCGCCCGGGGGGTAGATCGTGTTACTTACGCATTCGAGCGTGGCGAACTCGTCAATGGTTTGGAGACTGCTCAGTGAGGTTTTGTTCAGCGTTAGGGGGTTGTTTACGTTTCCGTGAATCTTCAACGTCCATGAGTCGAGGTCCAGCTGCGGAGGAATCGGGTCGATGTCAACCCGGTAGAAAACCCTGTTATCCGTCACCTCGGAGTCTACGAGGCTGCCGATTCTAGGGTCATTGAAGATGGCAGGATAGCTTGAGAGAGTTGATTCCGTTTGGAGTGTGGTCAATTGGGGTTGGGGTTGAGGATTAGTTGGCACTGAGTTGCTGCTGGTCACAACCGGCTGATTTGAGAGAATGGAGATCGCGACCTTTGACACGAATCCCCCCACAGCCAATAGAACGGCGGCGATTGCAACTTTCCTCAGAAACCCACGTCGAGGTACGTTGCCGGTTCCGGGTTGCACACGCTTCGCTTCAACCGTAGTTAGGTTGACGTACCGGATCGTGGCTTGGGAGTAGATTAAGTTCGCCGCCAGCACTAGGAGCGCTGAACTAACCCAGCCGTACGTCGACGAGACGGCTGAAAAAGCATTGGCAGACAGTAGCTGAAGGCCGAGGCCCATCGCTGTGGGTATCAGTGTTCCCACAATAGTCGTAGCGCCAGAGCTGAGTTTCCCTTTGAATAGGACCCCTAGGAAAACCCCAATCATGCCGTACAGAAATACGTAGATCATTGAAGAGAAGACGAAGGCAGAATACTTTGCGTACTCGCGAAATGTGTCAACTACAACAGATTGGATCGAGCCGGGTACGGGTGAGATTAGAAGTTGGAAGATGGCGAGAGGCGGAAACGGATATCCTAAAGCATCAGTGCCTAAGAAGAGGATTAACGTTGCCAGAATGCCGCCTAATATTCCGCCTATGAAGAAGCGTTTCAACCTGGCCCGTTGCCAGCTTGAATTATCCTTCAAAGCCAACGCCAACTCGACTCCGATTGCGAGTTCACTAAATTAACGATTGTACCAAATCTAACCAGATTGAAACCAAAATTCGCATCGTCAGCACGGTGACGAGTAAAGGAGGATGTGTTCGTATGCTTAGAGATGAATAGGTTGGAGTTGTACAATGATTAGCAGCGTTCTACCTAGGAGTGCAGTCAATAAGAAGGGCTCTCTAAAGTCTTCAACCTGTCAGCATACTGTTTTCTCATCTTCGCAATCTTGGGCGCTATCACTAATTGGCAGTATTGCTCCCTAGGGTTCGTTCTGAAGTAGTCCTGATGGTAGTCTTCCGCCTTGTAGAATGCGTCAAAGGCCACGAGTTGAGTGACGATCGGTTTCTTCCAGGCGCCTGAAGCCTCCATTTGTCTGATAACCTGCTCAGCTATCTCTCTCTGTTTACTATCCCGGTAGAAGATCACTGAGCGGTATTGCGTTCCCACGTCGGCTCCTTGACGGTTAAGAGTAGTCGGATCGTGAATGCTGAAGAAGAATTGTAGCATGTCTTGGAGGGAGATCAGTTTGGGATTGAACGTTACCTGAACAGCTTCAGCGTGCCCCGTGGTCCCGCCGCAAACTTCGCGGTAGCTCGGATTAGGCACAGTCCCACCGGAATAGCCCGACTCGACTATTTCCACGCCTTTGAGTTCCAGGAATGCGGCCTCCGTGCACCAGAAGCAGCCGCCGCCGACCGTAACGATCTCCAACTGGTCCAAGGATCCAGCATGCCCATTCGTCATCCTACATGCTCCTCCTAGCCATGCCAGACCCGCTGTACAGCATCAATAACCCTAGGCCAACCATCACCATGCCTGAGATGAGGGATGATTGCATCATAACGTCAAGCAAGCCGCTGATCATTCCAACTCCTAGAACTAGCATCGCTAAGCCATAGAAGATCATAAGTGGACCCGTCAGCTGGCCCATCGATCTGCCAGTGAACATTAACAGACCTGTTAAGAGTACGATTACGCCAAGCAGCAGCAGAAAATAGCCGAACAAGTAAGCTTGCGTTCCAACCATTCCCATTGAACTTTGCGCTAGGATCGAGGAACCCGCCCAGAGATCGATGAGTCCGCCCACAAGACCGATGATGCCTGATATTTCCCGTCTCATAACTAGTACCAGAAAAACGTGCGGACGGTTAATGATATGGATTTCCTACATCTCACGAGGAGTGACTAGCAACTAGTAAAACAAAAAGGTGAAAGGAGGAGGGCAAACCGCCCTTTATGTTACAACAATTCCATTTAGTACAGGTTGCTGTGTACCGCTGGAACAGCGAATACGTTACTGTGGACAGCCGGAATGGCGAGGAGGTTACTGTGAACCCAAGGGAAAGCGAACAGGTTGCTGTGTACGTATGGAATCATGTCTATCAGTAACTGTAGAAGGTTGATCATCGTTCTTTCTCACTCCTTTTGCAATTTCTATGCTCCCGGCTATTCCATAAGTAATAAATGTTCCCCGCAAACGTTCAGTTGACGATGGACAACCGAAAGTTCGAACGTCTTCCAACCCGTTCTCAATGACTCTCCACTGAAAGATTTTGTGCAATGCAAACATAATTTACGAATCAGCTAAACTTAATATATGTCATAAGTAGTACGGTTGGCGGAGATTTCTAATGAAAGCAATTCTCTCAATACTTCTGGGATTGATGCTGTTAACTTCACTAGTAGGTGTCTCTTACGCTACTCCCATGCTGCAACCAACCCAGAACACGGGCGGAGTGAATAATGCTTGTCTTCAGCAGCCGCCAAACCCGGGCCAGAACTATGCTAATGGTGTTGACTGTCACGCTCACAGCGGCGGAGGCAATGATCCGCATAATCAGTGTGGTTCCATTTCACCCTCCGGATTGCAGGTAGCAGATAATCACGGTGAGTTCCAAACCTTCGCTCGAACCTGCGGGAATTAACCTCTAAGGTCACATCAACTCCCAGAATCTCTCTCCTTTTTTCATCCTCTATACCCGGTTCAGGGTGAGACTCTACTCCTCACCGTTCCTACGGAGTGAGCTGACTATTCATCGAGTGACATTCGGAAAAGTCAAAATTGCCCCCAGAGCCAGTTAATATTGAACTGCGACGCAACGGAGAAGATGGATATAATGTGGTCAAGAAATCGCACAATCGAAGGAACATACTCCTCACGACTGGCATATTGCTTGTAGCGATCGCAGTAATCCTCAACGGTACCATGCCTAAGCCCCCAACCCATCCACCACCAGTCACTCTTACTGCTGTTCAGACATCAACAGTTGTACAGACCGTGTCAGTTGTTCAAACCTCCACGACAGGACTGACCACTACAGCAATCTCCGTCACGCAGGTAATAAGCGCCGCCACTAGCACGGCAACAACAACCGTCGGATCTTGACAGCATCTCGTACTCAACCGAAATATTCACGCATGCAGGTTCTCCAAAGTTTGAATTGGTGGGCCGGACCGGACGTTCGCCGTATGTCACGGACTCAACGGTTCCGTCAACACACCGGATTCGAACCGGCGACCTTTGCCGTGTAAGGGCAACATTACAGCCGGACAATAGTCCTCTAACCAGGCTGAACTACCGGCCCACATCTGCGGATGTTCGCTCAAGGGTTTAATCTGTCTTGTTGCACGCGGCGGATAACGGTTGATTTCCCGTTAAACCGAACTGGTTTAAGGAACCGTTTTAAAGAGAACTATCCGTACGATTCGCGGAAGGAAGTTTGGTGGTCAAAGAACCCGTTGTGTACGTAAACGGAGAATGGACCCTGAAATCTCGAGCCTTCGTGTCCGTCTTCGATCACGGTTTATTGTACGGAGATGGAATCTTCGAAGGAATCCGCGTTTATGATGGCGTACTATTCCAGTTCAAGGAACATTTGGACAGGCTTTACAGTTCAGCCAAAGCAATCAAGCTGAAAGTCCCCCTCTCCCCTGAAGCTATGACGAGGGTAATTATGGAGACGGTGAAACGAAACGGGCTCAACGACGCGTACATCAGGCTTGTAGTAAC
>CAZAGP010000245.1:0-3254 GCA_964484575.1 uncultured Candidatus Bathyarchaeia archaeon
CTTCTTCGCCAACGGTAAACTCGTTCAGCTTGCACTGGCTTGAGGAAACAAGAATGGTCAGCAGACTCTTTCACAAGGGGAGAACAGTCTTCCTGTGTGAGTACTGTGGATACGGGTACAAGGACATAGAAACCTCAGAGAGTTGCGAGTCATTTTGCGGAACACATAGTAGCTGTTCAAGCAAGATAACGAAGTTAGCCGTCTATACTCCAAGTGTAATGATCATCCCGGCAGCTAACTAGCATCGTGAGTCTGCTGGAACCAATTTAAGGTTCCAGCCGTCTAAGTCGGCTTTGTAACCGTATGAATTACTCTGAGGCTGACTTTGATAAGGCAATAGCCATTACTCGGGCCTGATCGCAGGTGTCCTCGCAATGGTCCGACGTATTCTCAATCGCTTCCAGGAACTGGCTGAGTAGTATAATGGAGCCTACGCGAATCCCATTCGCGTCAACATTCTTCAGGAGTCCGCGAGCTTTCTGATACATCTCGTCTACTCTTTCCTCCAGCTGTTCGACTTCGTCAGCTGCCTTCAAGGAGGCGTCAAGCTCGCCGTCCATTAGCTTTTGCACCATGTCCGCAACTCGGAGAGCGCATTCAGCGGTGGTTGAGCACATTTCCACCGATACGTCTTGCACTTCTTTTGGCATCTTGGATAGTTCGAACATTATGAGTATGCGGCCTGCTTCGTGCGACCAGTCCGCTATCCAGTCCACTTGTCTACTTAGCCGCATCAGACTTGCACGTTCATCGGAGGGCAACTCGCCTCGAGCCAGTTCCTCCGTTATCCGCCTGCGCATCGAGTCTGCTTCATGCTCTTTCTGCTCTAGCAAGGTGAAGTTGCTTTGCAACTCGGGCTGATTATCTACGATCGCATCCTTGATGCATTTCCCGAGCAGTTCAACTGTCATAGTAGTCATTATTGAATGCTCAAGAACTAAGCCTACTGCTTTGACAGTTCGACGGGCTAGAAGCCAACCTTCTAACGACATTCTAATAATACCTCAACCATGATGTTCTACTCGAGGCTAACCTCTTTTTCCAATCCATCTTCAGGATAGTCGAATAACGTCATATTCGTTTCGTTGAGAAATAAACTAACACTTTCCCCGACTCCGAAACCTGTACTATAGTCAGCTGTTGAAACTTCAGATATGATGTCGATTCCGTCAACCTCGATTACGTACCGGTTGAGGCTTCCCAGGAAGGTTACCTGCTTAACTCTCCCTCGCCAACCATCTTCACTCGGTGGGGTAAGTAAAACGAATTCAGGTCGGAGGAACGCGATAACGCGTTGACCAGTTTTCTTGCCGGAACTTGATACCTGGAGCTTCCGACCCGCCAAGCTCACCGTACAGAGTGTATTGTCGACGTTCGAAATCTCTCCCTCTAGGAGGTTTGCTTCACCGACGAAGTTCGCCGCAAAAATGGTCTCCGGGGAACGATAGATTTCGGAAGGTTTTCCAACCTCTATGATTTGCCCGCTCTTCATTATCACTACGCGATCAGCAATTGACAGGGCCTCTTCCTGGTCGTGCGTCACGTGAATTACCGTAAGGCCCAGGTCTGATGCTAGCTTCCTAAGCTCGTATCGTAATTCTGCTCTAACGATAGCGTCCAAGGCTCCTAGCGGTTCGTCCAGCATGAAAAGATGCGCGCCAGTCGCAATCGCTCGTCCAACTGCGACTTTCTGTTGTGCTCCACCACTAAGTTCTCTAGGGTAGGAACCTGATCGGTTACGCATATTGATCAGGTCTAACATTTCGTTTGTGACTGTTCTCATCTCGTCAGAGGGTCTTCGTCTAACTGCGAGACCGTACGCCAGGTTATCTCGAACTGTGAGGTGTGGGAACAGGGCGATGTCTTGGAAGACGTATCCAATTTGTCTATCTTCTATCAGAGTTTCCTTCACAGACTGTCCATCTATCAATATCTCGCCGCTGCTCGGTTGCTCGATTCCTGATATGCAACGAATTAGTGTACTTTTGCCGCAGCCGCTTGGGCCAATGATGCAAACATACTCCTTGTCATCAACATGAAGCGATACATCAGCTAGAGCCTGAATGCGTCCGTAATTCTTTGATACTCTAACTACGTCCAGTGTCGGCATATTATCATCATATCTCCAGTTCTTGCAATAGACCGTGGGGTGGATACTCGAAAACCATGACGTCGCTCTCGCGGAAGCTGATTGACACTTCATCGCCCAGTTTGAAGGCAGTCTCATTCTCAGCGAAACGGCGTGACATGATCGTATCCCCGTTAGAGAGACGGATCAGATATTCTCTCGAATTACCTAGGAATCTGATGTTTCGAATTTCTCCTTTGAACACGTTATCCATTCCGCGCGGCTGATCAGTGGACATTCTAACGCGTTCCTTTCTTAACGCTAGAATGACTGACGAGGTTAATGTGAGCATTCGTGAGGGTGCTTGGATGGTGAGGCCTCTAACGCTGATCAGCGCAGTCTCGCCTACGGTATGCTCAACGATGCCTTCAAAGAAGCTGGCTCCTCCGAACAAATGGCTAACGAAGATGCCTGCGGGCCGCCGGTAGACTCTCCGCGGAGGTCCGAAGTCCTGAATCCTCCCATCTTTGAGGATCATGATTTCGTCCCCTACACTCATGGCTTCTTCTTGGTCATGGGTCACGTGTACTGCTGTGAGACCTGATTGTTTTACTATGTCTCGGATTTTGTGCCGAAGGTCCAGCCTTAGTCTTGCGTCAATGGCACTCAGTGGCTCATCCAGCAGCAGCAACTTCGCGCCAGATGCTAATCCTCTGGCTAGCGCAACTCTTTGCTGCATTCCACCACTCAGTTCCCTAGGTAATGCTTGTGCTCGCGATGAAAGTCTAACTAAATCGAGTGTCTTGGAGGCGATGTCCAACGCAAGGGAAGCGGGTTTGCCTCTAGCCAGCGGGCCAAAGGCAACGTTCTCCAGGACGGTAAGATGAGGAAATAGCGCGTAATGCTGAGGGACGTAAACCGCGTTTCGTTCTTGTACATTAACTTCGTTCATAGGCTTATCGTTAAACTGGATAATGCCATCATCAGGTGTCTGAAGACCGGCCATTAGTTTGAGGAGCGTCGTCTTCCCGCTCCCTGTAGGGCCAAGAATACATAGGTACTCGCCATCATTGACCTCAAGCGATATCCTATCCAAGGCGAGAACTTTACCAAACCTCTTAGTCACGTTGGTAAATCTCACCTGAGGCATGGCTTATGCAACTCTCCTAGAAGGTTGACGGATGGC
>CAZAGP010000246.1:0-4498 GCA_964484575.1 uncultured Candidatus Bathyarchaeia archaeon
CCAGAGCGGTGGAATAAATCCGATTCCGATTCCTTCAATGTTGTGGGATCCGGTTGGCTTTCCAGAGAGGACAGCCGATTCTGCTGGTTCAACTGCGGCCACGTGAAGGTTAGCTTTGTGCTTTCGCAGCGCCTTCGTTACACCGCTGATCGAATGTGCTGTTCCAACGACGTGAACGAAGGCATCAACTTCACCATTTAACTGATTCCAGATTTCTTCGCCCAACGAGCAGTAGCCTAGGACTGCATCGCGATTATTGAGCTGATCACACCACCAGTGACGCGGATTCTGGCTGATGAGTCGAGAAGTCTCAATCATCTCTCTGATAAGTTTCTCAGATATTTTTTTGTGATCGCTAGGAACATTCGTAATTTGCGCGCCGAACGCCTCCATCATGGACCGTTTCTCGTCACTAAAGGCATCGGAGAAGACGGCATGAAACTTGTAGTGTTTCACCGCGCAGGCCAACGCTAATGATATTCCAGTTGTCCCAGACGTATACTCAACCACTGTGTCGCCTGACTGTATGCGTCCATCAGCTTCGGCTCGTTCGATAACCGTCTTCGCCATACGATCCTTCATGCTGCCAGTAGGATTAGCCCACTCAATCTTAGCAACGATCCGGGCGCAATTACAGGGTACAACATTGCGAAGCCGCACCATGGGAGTGTTGCCGACCGATTCAAGTATACTGCTAGAGAAGCTCACTGATGTTCGTGAAATACTTGCACGCTTTAAGAGTAAACGTTTTCCCTCCGTTTCAACCGCGCTTGGCATTGGGCCATGGGGCAGTAGTTTGGAAGGAGCTTGGTACGCGAGGCATGGTGGAAAACTCGTGGAACTCTACACAATACTTCATCTCCCATACACTTCAATGGTACTTTCCTACGTTCTCATAGGTGCAGCCCTCTCTCCCACCCTGTTCGCCGATAGACTGGCACTTACGATGTTAGCATACTTCTTAGGATTAGGATTTTCAGCCCACGCACTCAACGAATTGAATGCTCGGCATTGGGGAGCCTCACTGAGTAGGAGAGACCTGCAGTTAACCTTCCTTCTGCCGCTGTTAGTCTCATTATCCATCGGCCTTTACGGCGTTCGGGTCTTGTACGATGTATCTGGCAGAAATCTTCTACCACCAAGCATCCTAGCAATGTTCATTCTTCTCGAGACTTTCTTCCTCTTCGCTTACAACACGAATTACGCGAATGGCAAATTTCATGGCGATCTCGAATTTGCCTTCGCCTGGGCGCTTCTCCCTTTCTTAACAAGTTACTACGTGCATTCGTTAACCGTACCGATCGGAGTTGTGTTGATTGGATTAGCATTGCTAGCGACAGCTATGATTGAAATTAACCTCTCAAGATGGTGCAAGAATTTCAGAAGAAGATCTAACGTGGCTGAGATGAGATTTGAAGACGGGAGCCTCCTGCCAATTTCCACCTCAGGGCTGATTAGAAATCCCGAAAAAGCGTTGAAGTTAATCGTCATTGTTGTCGACCTATTAGGCATAGGGCTGTTTGTTATGAAGTTACTAGGCTAGTTAAGCAACCCGGCCCGGTTTTACTCCTCTAACTAAGGATACGATTCCCATCGTGAACGTGTCGACACGCACTTGCGATAAACCCGTCTCCTCCATTAGCCCCGCTATCCTAGAAGGGTTCATAGATCTCTTGATTGAGCCCGCTAAGTACTCTAGGATTTCCCTCCATTCTTCAGAAACCAACCTACCCACGAATGGGAGCATATGGAAGATGTGGAACGAGTATACTGATCGAAAAACAGGCATTTGCGGTCGACAGAAATCCATGCAGATAACTCTCCCTCCTTCCTTCACTACTCGCGTCATCTCCTGCAGAACCAATTTCGGGTCAGTGACGTTACGCATGGCGAGCGTAATAGTGGCACAATCGAAGATACCATCGGGAAAGGGCAAAGCTTCACCTCGACCAGCAACGAAAGTCATACGGCTCTCGCCTTTCTCTTTCACGTTCGCCGACCCCTCACGGAGCATAGGTTCGCATAGGTCGATCCCGACAACTAGGCCGCTCTCACTCAACTTAGAGGCGAAAGCGAAGGCCATTAACCCCGTACCTGTCGCGACATCTAGTACCCGCGCATCAACATTAAGCTCAGCCGCGTCGAGTACAGCCTTCCTCCATGCGTGGTCATTTCGCAACGTAAGACGTGAAAGGAGCGAATCGTACTCTCTGGGGGCGCCGCTAAAGAGTCTCTGCATGTAGCGTGCTTTGTCCTGCACGACCCCCACTCGACGAGACGCGACGAAGTTCATAGTATAGACTTTACGTCGAACATACTCGAGTAAGCAGCCAAATCACATATCGCACTAACTTGAGAACGAGCGTCATCGATGTCATTATGGCAGACAAAAGGGCTAATAGAGTTCAAGACACTTTGAAAGGAAGAGGAAGCAATATGCCGTTACGCGCTCCCCAATCGTTGAAAGATCGATTATCGTAGCACGAACACTCAGGTTGAAGTTTTCATTTCTGAGAGAGGGTATATTTCGTATGTTGAGAAGTTGTAGACGGACATTGTAGCTAAGAGAATCTCCAACTCCTCGTTTGATTCCACTTCGAAGATCCATGCACCCCCATGCTTGCCCACCACATGGTAATAGCATTCCAGCTTACCCTGTTCATGGAGCTTCTTCGCGTAATCCCGCAGATCCGATAGCATCTTAGCCACCTCCGGTAGGCTTGCTCTAATTGCCTGTACGTTTAACGTCCAGAGAACCAGAAACTTCATGGGCTTATTGCCCCCAGAGTATACTCATCCTGAAAGTAGTTAAGCTCTGCCACTGCGCAGGCAACTCCACCTTGTAATCGTATGCCTCTAGAAATCTAACGCCGATGATGGGTAGAATATGGGTCGAAGCCAAGACATTCAAGCAATCTTCAAGAAGCTCGCTCCTTGTGAATTCAACGGAAGAGCTGAGTCTAATGAATGCAAGATTACAGGTTCCATTCGTGCCCTCACCCGACCCCGTTGTACGACGCATGCTCTCTCTTGCTGAGGTCAAAGCAGGTGAACTCGTCTACGATCTTGGAGCAGGCGACGGACGTATTTTATCTTCCGCAGTAAAGGATTTTGATGCAAAGGCGATTGGCGTCGAACTTCATGAAACTCGATACGAGGCCATAGCTAAGCGAATTGAACGTGAACACCTCGGCAATTCCGCGTGGGTAATACGTGGAGATTTCTTCAACGTCGATCTGTCTCAGGCGGATGTGGTCACTCTTTACCTTCTAACCTCAGTCAACTCATTGATCAAACCTAAGCTGGAACATGAACTAAAAGCGGGTGCACGTGTAGTCTCGCATGATTTCCCAATTCATGGTTGGATCCCTATCTACGTAGAAAACGTCAGGGATAAGTTCAGTAACAGTCACATGGTCTACTTGTACCACGTGCCAGAAAGCATGAGACATCAATCCTCGTCCGTACCACGTGCCGTTGCGCGTCTGACGAGATGGCGCGGATTCTGACTAAACCTGACGAGTGCTTAAGAATAAAGTGGCGACGCATCTACGTAGATTAGATACTCATGAATCAGCATCCCCCTCAGCTTAAACAGGTTAACGAAGGGAACCTTCACAGACCGGCTGTCCTTTCTGACGTAAGTAACCTCACCCTGAACGATGAGAACATCCTCCTTATCCCATACCCCCAGAATTTCATGTTTCAAGGACCTGATTGAAGAGAAGAATCCGGCAACATACTCGCTAACGTTACTTCGTCCCCTAACAGGTTCAGCGTTTCCGAACCTGAAAATTGAATCCTCAGCTAGGAATGACTCGAAAGATTTCACATCCATACGGTCAATAGCATTAAAGAGACCTTGCCAGTCGAGTTTGGTTTGCTGAACCTTCATGAGAAATCGTAATGGATCCGGCTACGAGAGTTTTATGGCTTACCTTGTCACTACGAGTGCTCCGTGAGCGAGGTATCGAAACGCTAGAACGCATTCATAGCAGCCCACATATCCGCCAACTCACCCAATTACGGGGACCGTGCAGCCAGCCTGTTCGCGGAGAACCTGAAGTGATAAGCGCGCGAACAGAGAATCACTCATCAACCTGTTCGAAAAGTGAAGGAACTACTGAAATAACTCCTAAGTTAGGGTATCTACAGGGTCAGAAATGAAGATAGTAAACTAGGAGAATCGACACCGCGCTTGTGGCAATGGACGCGATGAACAGGTTCCGCATTTTCACTGTGAACCGTTTTGTTGAGTCGAACATTGGTCCGGTAAGAACGACATCACATTTAAACGGACATTACGGAAATCGAACATATCGCAATCCGATCTACTGCTTTGTGGGGTTAGCTAAAGACGCGTCTTTTCAAATCCCGTACTATTTCTCGCGCGGCGTTATGTCCACAGGCACCCATGACACCTCCCCCGGGATGAGTGCATGCTCCGCACAAGTACAGGCCGCGAATAGGTGTACGGTACTTTGCCCACCCGGGAAGC
>CAZAGP010000247.1:0-3010 GCA_964484575.1 uncultured Candidatus Bathyarchaeia archaeon
CTCCTTCGCGACTTTTTCGCTGATCTTGATCTCGGTGCCTTCCCCTACTATGAGGGCTTGGGCGAGTGGTTGAACTTCGGTGACGATTAGTTCGACTCGGGTACCCATAATGTTGAGGGGTATCGAGTCTCCTCGGGTTAGCACGCGTCCTTGAAGGAACTCGTAGAGGTACGCCTCGATTCCCATAACTTGGATGGGTTCCGTGAACCCTAACACTACAAGGTCAGCGGGCTTGACTGTTATCTTCTTGACAGCGACCTGGTCGTCGATGCTCACTCCAGCGTTATTTCGCGTGTAGCCGTCCATTCGAATTAGCCCCTTGCCTGAATCTTCATCGTAGCCCGGCCAGACTAGGGCTACGGTCTTATTCGTTCCAGCAATCTCGATAACGTCACCGGACGTCAGGTTCAGTTCCCGCATTACCCGGGAGTCGATTCGGACTAATCCTCGATTTGCATCTCGTGCTCGCGCTTCAGCTACGCGTAGTGTTGGGTTGGAACTCATCGGTTACACCAGGTCCGTATGACCACGAACTTGACCCTTAAAGATAATGACTACGAAGCAGGGTACCGAGTCGCAGCTTGATTGTGGTTAACGTACTGATCTCGGATTCCAGGTCTCTATGATTGGGAGAGCCTTCTTCTTGAGCTCCTGGATTAGTTCCGGGTCATTTCGCCGGTAAATGTCCGGTATGTTGAGAACTTTGATCTTATCACCGTTTGAATTGAAGTTCTGCGCTATGTACTCTGCGTGCTCGGGTTCCATGACTAGAATTAGATCAGCCCAATCGAGAAGCTTCTGCGTCAACGAGTTTCGGCCGGAGGAAGGCATGATGCCTGCTGATTTAGTTTGCCATTCGTCGCTGAAATTCCCGAAAACCTGTTCAGCCGTGGGACTCCTTTGAAGGTTCGCTGAGCACACGAAAAGTATTCTGAGCTTTCGCAATAGGATCAAATCCTACTGAATGTGATGATGAGGGATTCAATGAACTTTGCTCTGTGTCCTTGACTGTGTAAAACCTTACGTGCCTACCCTGCGGGGATTATCGCGTCCACTCTGATGGGGCTCTTGGTTTTCGGGTCGGTCCAGATGAACGGGTCATGCCAGTCGTCTGTTAGCTCAATCTTCACGAGGTGGGTGCACTTGGGGCATCTTGGGCCGGTAAATTCGAAGATGGTGTGTGGGCATGAGCAGCTGCATTTCTGGGCTTCAAGAACGAGTCTTTTTCCTTCATATCTTGCTATTCGTGGCGGACTGCAGCCCTCACACATCTTTGCGTCACCGTTAGAATTGTGAAGGTCGGGGCTTATACGGGTGAGAGGTGGGTGAAAGTCATCGGCGTTTTAGCGGTGTCTCCACACGAATTCCGTACTGTTTACGAATTCTTTCAGCCAACTTCTTCATGTCAAAGCCAAATATTTCTCTCAGTTCATCCAGCCCGAAATCTTCTGTCTCGGTTAGGTCACTTACTGTGACGTCTTTGAACACTTTCTTCTTCTTCTCGAGCACGTCCCTCACGTGCTCCTCTATTGTGTCTTTGACGACAAAGTTCACTGCAAGGACTTTGTTCGGTTGACCGATCCGATGTATTCTCGCTATACGTTGCTGCAGTCTTGCCGGGTTCCATGGCAAGTCGTAGTTGATCACTGCGTCTGCGGCTTGCAAGTTTAATCCGAATTGCCCCGCGTCAGTGCTAGTTAGTACTGCGATGTGCTGATTTGATGTGAAGTTTTTCAGGTTTGCTGAACGTTCGTCATTCGTCAATTGGCCGTGGTACAAGACGCAGGTTATTCCATCACTCTGGAGCTCGTCTTGTACCAACTTTACTACTGGCACGAACTGTGAGAATATTACAATCTTGTGGCCTTGCTCAACAAGGTCCTGAACAAGTTGCTTCAGTTCAACAAGCTTTGCATTTTCCGGCTCCAGTTTTGATAAGATCCTCATCAACCTGCTGAAGACGGGGGATTGGCGAAGGAGTTGGGCGTCTTTTGTGTTCTCTCTTTGTTTTCTTCTTAAGTATCCGGCTATCATACTAATGTCTGCGCAGGCCTCACGCAGCAATGTGTACAGTCTGATCCGGTTTGCGGTGAACGGGTTTGGTCCCCCTTCGTCACTCAAACCGTAGGAGTATTCGTCTAGGATTGTTTCGCGCAAGCTGGATTGGAGAATGTCGTAAATCATCTTCTGGTTTCGAGCCGGTTCCGTGTAGACGTATTCCATTGTGAGCGGCGGTAGCTGCTTCAATACTTCAGATTTTGTTCTGCGAATTGAAACGATCGACAGCCTGGTTCTAAGCTCGCCTAATGTTGATAGGTTGACGGATGGGTGCGACTGCCATCCAGAGCCTTGGGTCCTTATTGTGTACCTTGCTAAGAAATCCTCATGGTATCTTCCAAAGTAGCCCGGTTGCACGATGCTGACAATGTTGTATAGTTCACCAATATGGTTCTCCAGTGGTGTACCTGTCAAGGCTATGACGTTTCTCACCAGTATCCTCTTGACTGCCTCGCTGGTTTGCGTGTCCCAATTTTTCACGCGTGTAACTTCGTCCAGTATTAGAGTGTCGAAGGCTTTCTTCAGAATGAGTTCAACGTCAACGCGTAGAAGCTCGTAATTGATAACTATCAAGGGCTTCTCGTAGAGCATCATCCTTTCTTTGAGTTGCCGCTTAGATGTGACAAGCGTTGGTTGGAGTCCAAACTTCTCAACCATTTCATCACGCCATTGCTCAAGGACAGCGTTGGGGGCGACTATGATTGCTCGGCCAGCTTTCTTCGCCTCAACCAGCCTGATTAATGCTGCAGTAGCACTCACGGTCTTCCCGAGACCCATCTCATCAAAGATGCATGCTCTGCCGTCATTTCGGAGAACGAAATCTACCGCTTTCCTTTGAAATGGGTAAAGTGTGACGTTGACTGCTTTCGGGGGAGTTAAGTAGGATAAGTCAGGCTTCGCTTGCGGAAAGCCTTCAAACGTGACTTTGATTCCTTGCTCTTCGAGGAGTTTT
>CAZAGP010000248.1:0-5365 GCA_964484575.1 uncultured Candidatus Bathyarchaeia archaeon
ACAGGCGACTAATCCGAACCAGACTTCCCCTTCAAGTCGCGCTTTGACTCTGTATACTCGATCGCAATGATCAACGCGACGAGGAGAATGATCAAAGTTGCACCTAACGGGCCCCTCAATTCAAGGCTGATCAAACCAACATATGGCAGCTTCGCAACGTAAACTCCCATCAAATTCTGGGCGGGAACACTCCAACCGTCAGGTCCCGGATTATTGTCGCCCTTAGTTGAGAAGAAGAGTCCGCTTCCCTCGTTTGAGATCGCGATCACCCGGTGAACAATCGGCATGCTATAATCGTAAGGGCTGTGAAAGATGATAATCGTTCCAACAGTAACCGTATTCGGGTCCACACCTCGAACGAGGATAATGTCGCCCACGTTCAACGTTGGAATCATGCTGCCCGAGGAGACAACCATCAGAGGCGACTCCGTGTTTAAGACGACTTTGAGAACGGCAACGCTACCGTAAGTGGCAGCGAAGAGGATCACAATCAGGATGATCACCCTAGCAGCAGGGTTCTTCTTGAAGAATTTTCCAACCGAATTCTCTGGCATTTATGTTCCCTGCAGCAAAATCGACATGCATTGATATTGCTTTCGAATTACGGGGCCTTTGGATCTTTCACTTGACTCTGAATTATCCTCGCCAGGTCCAGAGTAGCCTTCTCACCCGTCTCTAGAAAGTGGAGTCCGCTCTCCGTGATCTTGTAGATTCTTCGCCCACGCCCCTTCTCCGACTCCCATTCTCCCTGAATGTAACCATCCTCCTCCAAGGAGTGAAGGAGCGGATACAACGTGCCGGCACTCAGGTAAACGCGGAACCTATCACGGATCGCAGTGTTCACCTCATAACCCCACCGGGGTTGAGCGTGCAGAAGCCTAAGAATGATAAGGTCAAGATTATTCTTCACTACCCTCTCCCGCCAATCCTTCTCCAGGTTCCGGATCACGTGTTAGGCCTCCCTCGGCAGTTGACAAGTTCGAATTCGCGTCGGTACGTAATAAAGTGGCAAGTAACTAGTCTGCGATTGAGACTTGGCTACCTTGACCTAGACCAAGCGGCTGCTCCCCGAACTGGACCACCAGGAAATCATCCTCGATTCCTAGCACCTTCCCCTTGAAATCCTTCGTCTTAGAAAATACGAACGTGGCTTCGCGTCCAATATACTTCTCAAGGTCGGGTTCGGACACGGTGACCCATGCCTTGCTAGCGGCGTCATCGAACGTGATTACTACTCCGATCGGCAACTTACTAGCACACCCCCAAGTAGGAGTTCACCGTTCTTGAAGTTTTCCAACAACCCAACCGCTATTCCTCTTCAATCTGTTGAAGCCGAACATTTCTCCTGACCTCCGCCTCAGACCACCGCCGCTTCTCATTATCCGTCTCAAGCCTTAACTCTGGAACTCGTGTTGGCTTTCCCTCCTTGTCAAGTGCGACTAACGTTAGGTAGCAGGTTCCCGTATGCCTCACACGACCCGACCCGGGATTCTCCGCTTCAACGCGCACCCCAACCTCCATGGATGTTCTGTGAGCGTAATTGATTGAAGCGTACAACCGCAGAAGGTCACCGATGTAGACAGGTGAGAAGAAGTCCATCCGGTCTATTGAGGCGGTAACCACGTTCCTCCTGGAGTGGCGGAAGGCCACGATGGACGCAACCTCATCAACCAATCTGAGAATGGTGCCACCGAAAACGTTCCCGGCCAAGTTAGCGTCCATCGGCATCATGATGCGCGTCATAGTTGCAGTCGACTCGCTAGGAAGCTTAGATTCACCCACTGAACTTCACCAACCGCACCAGAACCACACCCTGAATATTTGTGTCACTTCAGAAGAGGACAATCGCCATGAAATGCGCCGTTTTCAGTTCCCACGTTTCACCTTAGTTCTCGTTTGGAAAGAATTAATATGCATGAAAACCTACGCCCGTGCAATTCACTATCGGTGGTAAAACTGGAAACCATTCAACTTGAAAGGACTGAGATCAAGCAGATTCGTGAGACAAGAAGCATCTGCCCAGACTGCAACAAGATCCTCCCCGCAAGCGTCTACGAGCGGGATGGGAAGATTTGGATCTCTAAAACTTGCCCGGAGCATGGTGAGATTGAGGAATTATACTTCGGCTCCTCAGACATGTACTACAAGTTCGCTAAGCACATGCACAACGGTAAGGGCATTGAGAACCCAAACGTTCCGTTAGAGAAGTGCGTTTGCCCAACGAACTGCGGCCTATGCACGAGCCACCTCAGCCATTCCGGATTAACCAACCTCGTAATTACCAACCGGTGCGACCTCACCTGCTGGTATTGTTTCTTCTACGCGAAGAAAGGCGTCGAAGGCGCATACGTTTACGAACCAACCCTGGATAAGATCAGGGAGATGGTTAAAGTCCTCAGAGCCGAACGCCCGGTCCCAGGCAACGCCGTCCAAATCACCGGAGGAGAACCAACACTCCGAAATGATCTGGAAGAGATTGTTAAGATCTGTAGGGAAGAAGGCGTAGAGCACATTCAACTGAACAGCAACGGCATCAACATGGCCATCGACCCTTCCACCGCAAGGAGGGTTAGGAAGGCTGGCGTTAACACGGTTTACATGAGCTTCGACGGCGTCACGCCAAGAACAAACCCGAAGAACCATTGGGAGGCCCCAATGGCCATTCAGAACTGTAGGGAAGCAGGATTAGGCATCGTCCTCGTCCCAACCGTCATCAAAACGATCAACGACCACGAGCTAGGCGGCTTGATCAGATTCGGCCAACGGAATATGGATGTCATCCACGCAGTAAACTTCCAACCAGTCTCTCTCACCGGAAGACTATCCAAATCTGAACGGGAGAAGTATCGAATAACCATCCCCGACTGCATCAAGCGGATCGAGGAGCAGACTGACGGGGAAGTCACCGCAGACTCATGGTTCCCAGTCCCAAGCTGCGTACCAATCACCCACTTCGTGGAAGCCCTAACCAAGAGGCCACGATACGAACTGTCAATACACTTCGCTTGTGGAGCAGGATGCTACGTGTTCAAAGACGGCGACAAACTTGTCCCACTCGCGTCCTTCGTGGACGTTGAAGGACTCCTCGAATACTTGGAGCAGAAAGCGGACGACCTGAGGGCTGGATCGAACAAGTACCTTGTCATCGCAAGGGTCCTAGCCAAGATGGGAACGTTCATCGACAGAAGCAAGCAACCTAAAGGATTAGCGTTAAGCAAACTACTCTTCAACGTCCTAGTGAAGAACGACTACGCCTCTCTAGGAGTCTTACAGCACAAGTCAATGTTCCTCGGAATGATGCACTTCATGGACAAGTACAACCATGATGAGGAACGACTGCGCCGCTGCGACATACACTACCTGAGCCCTGACCTTAGAATAATCCCGTTCTGCGCGTTCAACGTCATCCCAGAATGGTACAGGGACGCAATTCAACCAAAGTACGGAATCCCAATCGAGAAGTGGGAGCAAGAGCACAAGACAACGCTTGAGCAGGGACTGTACAAGGGGAGCCTCCGTAAAGGTAAAGGTCACTCAGCCGGATGCGGCTGCCCACTCGGAGCCCTCAACACGCCAACCTCCGACCTCCTAACCATCGAGAACGGCATGATTCAAGGCAAGTAGACGGCCCAACGCTGTCTCCTCCGCCTTCCACCTCTTTTCAACCCTACCCATGCTCTCTTCCTACTGAACCTGAACATTTTTTTGTAGACGCTTCGCCTTACTGGTCATCACAAATTCGAGCGGCGCCTCATAATGGAATTTGATCATGACGTGATCGTTGCGGGCGGCGGCATCGCAGGACTCATAACCGCCTCATCAATTGCGCACCATTCGAAACAGAGTCTGGACATCATAATCGTTGACAGGAACCCTCCGACGGAGTTAGGTAAGAAGACGGGCGGTGGATGGGTGTGCGGAGACGCTGTGAGCAACGGAAGCCTCGAGTACCTGGCAGCCCATGTAGGCATCAGGTATGGGTCGCCTGAGCTTGAACGGACCGTGCGAGGCGTCGTAGCCTACTCACCCGACCACCAGTCGAAGGCAGCCTTCGACGGTCAAGGATACATCGCCAACCGTAGACTCCTTCCTGAACGGCAGAGAAGAGACGCGGAGAAGCTCGGGGTCAAAATCCAATCCGACACCTACGCTGACTCACTAATTGCGGAAGACGGTTTCATCAGGGGAATTGGATGCAGATCCGCAAAGGACAACTCCACCTTCAAGAAAACAGCTAAACTCGTGGTGGACGCAACCGGCTCCGCCTCCCGCCTCAGAACCAGCCTCCCAATCAAGAGCCACATCCAGAAGGAGATTGACAAAGAGCAGGATATGGAGTCAACAGGCCGATACATCATAACTTTCGAAGTTGCTGGGAATGATAAGACCTTCTTCGACCCTGACTACGCACTCATACACTTGGACCAGAACATTGCACCAGGAGGCTACGCATGGGTCTTCCCGAAAGGAGAGAAGAAAGCGAACGTCGGATTGGGCGTCGCGCAGCGAATACTCGCCGAAAGAAACCGCGCGCTCGGCAGGAAGGACACGCTCTCGTCCCTGATTGAAGCGTACGTGCGAAGTAACCCGTCAATCAAGAACTGGAAACTATCCGAGGGACCAGAAGACCAGGGAAACTCGAAAGGAAACTGGCAGGTCCCAATCCGGAGACAGAATGACTGCCTAGTAGCGAACGGATACATGATCATAGGTGACGCTGCATGGATGCCTCGACCCATAGACGCGGGCGGAATCGGCCCAGCAATCTACGCGAGCTGCATCGCAGGCTCAGTAATCGCTGAAGCTCTGGAAGCAGGCGACGTCTCGGAGCGCGGCTTATGGAAGTTCAACACGGAGTACGTGCGCACGTACGGGAACCGGATGGCAAGCTCCGAGGTCCTCAGACGCTTCCTCCAACGTTTGAGTAATGAGGAGTTGAACTATGGGATGAAACATTTCCTCAGCCAAGACGATGTTGACAAGATCATAAAACGTGAACAACCCGACTTCAAACGCGCAAGCCAAGCGTCAAAAATCCTATGGGCCCTCCCCAAACTTGGCCTAGCCAGAGGGTTACAGTACACCGCAGTCAAGAACAGGCGGCTCCTGCAACATTACGCTAACTACCCGCAATCTCCGGACGATTTCCCCCGTTGGCATAACACGTTCATGGCAGAGCTCCAAGAGGCATTTACAAGATTCACGTGACCTAGACGGATTTCTGCCATCCGAAAGAACACGTATGTTCAAATACTCCGACAGTTTGACTTTCCCCCGCTATGGATGAGAAGGTGAATCGAAATGATGCGCGAGTTCATCGAGAAAGTAAAGAACCCGAAGCAGAAGAAGTACTTCACAACACTAC
>CAZAGP010000249.1:0-11412 GCA_964484575.1 uncultured Candidatus Bathyarchaeia archaeon
TTGCCGCTCTGAACGGATACACATCTCTCTGCGCAAGTTCCATATCACAACGCGCAGCGCTCGTAGGCCTAACGGATCAAAGAATAGTCGGAATCATCGACGAGATGGTTCAGCGATTTACGAAGAGGAGAGCCATGGTTCTTGAAGCACTTGATAACCTTCCAGGAATCAAAGCGTATCCACCACAAGGAGCGTTCTACACTTGGATTGACATTAGGGGAACCGGCATGTCAAGTGAACGCTTCTCTTCAGAGCTAATGCAGAAGGAAAAGGTAGGATTGCTTCCCGGGCCACTCTTCGGAGAATTAGGGAAAGGACATGTTCGAATTTCGTTCTCCACAGGGGAAGATCAGTTGAAGGAAGCGCTAGAAAGATTCCGCAAGTTTGTCCTCGCTGATCACTGAGTACGTAATTGCGCAATTTCACCAGAATCTCCCAGGGAACTGGGGCATGACTAAGGAAAACTGACGCCTAGTGCCGTGGCTGAGTAATCTAGCGGATGTTACTTCAACATCTTCAGTAGCTTGTCGAATTCCTCGTCAGGAATCGTGAAGTAGTTGTCCTGTTGCGGGAAGGCCCGGGAGGTTACTTCTTGGACATATTGTTTGAGCCCGTTAAAGATGACTTCACCTGCATTTCCGTAAACCTTGGCCATTCGCGGTTTGAATTTTGGATAGAGCCCGAACATATCATGGTAGATGAGAAGCTGACCATGCGCGTGCGGACCAGAACCTAGACTCATGATGATACAGTTCTCCGCCCTTTCAGTGATCAATTTGCAAACTCTATCAGGAACCATCTCAAGGAGGATCATGAAAGCGCCAGCTTTCTCAAGAGCCTTAGCACTGTCTATGATACGTTTGGCTTGTTCAGCTCCTTTGCCTTGGACACGGAAACCCCCCAAGGCGCTGACACTTTGAGGCGTTAAACCCAAGTGACCTATGGCAGGTATTCCAGCGTCAACGATTCCTCGAATACGGTCACACATCTCGACTCCACCTTCCAGTTTGATAGCGTCGCAGCTAGCTTCAGCCATGAAACGTCCCGCGTTGCGGATTGCGGTCTCAACACTCGGCTGGTAACTCATATACGGCATATCGCCCACGAGGAAAACGTTCGGGGCACCACGACGAACTGCTTGAGTGTGCCGAATCATATCTCCCATCGTAACCGGCAGCGTCCCGTCGAAACCTAGAATGGTCATTCCTAAACTGTCCCCGACGAGGATCATGTCCATGCCGGCCTGGTCCTGCAGGTAGGCTGTTGGAAAATCGTAGCACGTCAACCAGGTGATCTGTTGACCGTCAGCAACTTTCTTGAATAAACTCGTTAAAGTTGGTTTCTTACGCTCAGTGGGCTTTGCCTCTGTCATTTATGCGTCGAAGAGACTAAGGTAGATGAAGTATATCTAATGTATGTACGGATTCCGGCAACGCAACTGGTTGCGTTAATGCCATGGCAACCGAATACTGGAGAGGGCTGCGGACTGCTACAGTATTCTCCTGAACAAATCCAACTTCTTCCGAAGAAGAAGCTTCTCTGAGAGACCAACATGTTCATCTCGTTCTATTCGCGTCAAGCCTCTCACGATTACAGCAGGGACACCCTCGGCACCTTGGCCCATCACGAGTTCAGCAGCCGCAGCAATTTCATCGGCAAGTGCGACGTACTTAAACTTCAACTCGTAGCCGAAGAGATCCTTACTTCCCCTATAATCAACGATTGGGTTGAAGCCCGAAATCCCAATCGCGAACTCAACTTGACCTACGCGGAAAGGTCGACTGTATGTGTCACCAATTATGACTGAAAGTTTCTTTCCTGTCAAGCGTTCTAGCTCGACCCTTAGGTGATTAGCAGACCCGTCCAAGTCGGTTGGGAGACGCGCATATACACGCCTGCCATTGACATTTGACTTGTCGACACCAGCATTCAGACAGACGAAACCATTCTTGAGAGCAACCACAAGGGCCTGCTTGTCGGCTCGCAGTAGCTTCTTGGAATCCTTCATTATTAGCTCGACTAGTCGAGGATCCTTCTTGGTGCGTTTAGCTAACGATTTTGCCTTCGGACTAGCGTTGACGCTTGATAAGTCAACAAGCAAACCTTGAGCCTTCGAGATGATTTTTTGCGAAACAACAATGATGTCGCCGTCTTTCAATTCCAACCCTTCAGCGGACAGAGCGTCTATGAGAAGCTTCGCAACGTTGTCGCCGGGTTTTACGAGTGAAATTCTTTCTAATCCAATTACGGTAACTGTTCTGGCCAAGGTTCTCCCCAAATTACGAAATGCTACAGGAAGCTCGATGCCTGTCTTCATAACTAGTTATTTGACTTTTCTCGGATTCTTCGGGGATGACTATAACCCAATTGAGGACGTGGTGGGGCGGGAGGGATTTTCATGATCAGCCGATCACTTTGAACCCTCGATCACCGGTGTACTCGCAACGTGGTCCCGAGACCGGTCTGAAGGCGAACAGTCGCTATCTTAGACCATGCTGTCCCCACGATGGGTCAACTCGCGGCCTGGACCACCGCCCCTAGTCTCTATGCATTGAATCTACAGCTAAAACGCTTCCTGCGGACGGGCTACAAACGAATTCTCAGTTTCGTTACATCGACTGATCCGGGCTGCCGTCGTCTTAAATGCGACAGGTATTCCCATGCTATCAACGCGGAGTTACTAACATCTTCATCTTTGTCCCGAATCGCTTTCTCCAGTTCGGGTAGAGCTGTGTCGTCTCCGATAGAGCTCGTCAATGCCACAGCCGATTCATGTCTTACGATTTGGCTCCCGTCATTCAACATTGCATTGACGAGCGCCGGCAGAGCAGACCTGAGGCCTAGTTGGCCCAACGTGAAAGCAGCCTCATGTCGCGTTAAAGGGCTAGGATCATCCTTCAATACTCTGCAGAGGGATGGCACGACGCGTTCGTCCCCCACATGCTCAAGTAAACATACTGCGTGCACACGCAACAACAAAGGCAGATCCCTAGATTGGTCGAGGAAACGGATGAAGCAGGGAATATCTTTTCGTTCAAATGCTTCTTCGAGCATTTCCAATGTTCTGTAGTCTTCATCCCTCATTCTTTGCTGACCCAATGATACGCACTCAAATACGCCCTGAAAGTTGTGCTCATAAACATTAGCGTAAAGGAGATTCGGACTACAATTTTTTAAACATCCGCGTACCCTTACTTGCAACAGTGCAATATTTTAGCGGTGTATGCAGTGCAAAGATCATCAGAGAGAGTCGGCGCCAGCATCTTTGACGCTGCATCCGCCCCCGTTCGACTACAAATTCTCAGACTTCTATCAACCAAGGGCCCACTCCAGTACACGGAAATAATGTTCCAGTTGAAACTGGATCCTGTGCGTGACGCGGGAAAATTCGTCTATCATCTAAGAAGCTTGACTGGAGTAGGATTAGTGTCCCTTGACAAGAAGAGTAAGAAGTACGAGGTGACTGAACTCGGCAGGATGATCGTATCCTTCGCGCGAGACATGGACGAATATGTTAACGTGAAACGGGGTAAACTTTACGTGCGCACATCAAAGCTTGCTATCGAGGAGTTTCATCGTAACAAGATTTCACGGTCACTTGTCGTTGAAGCTGGCGTTCCTCAAGAGATCGCTGACGAAATTGCTGCAGAGGCAGAGGACCGGCTCGTACGCTTAAAGACCGCATATCTTACTTCTTCTCTAATTCGCGAATTCGTCAACTCCATCCTGATCGAAAAGAAACTGGAGGAATATCGACATAAACTTACGAGGTTGGGTTTGCCCGTCTACGATGTCGCGCAACTCATCCGTGAAGCGGGAGATAAACAGCAAAGCGCTGATTACGTCTCCCGCTATTCAGCTAACTCTGTTTTGTCAGAATATGCGATCCTAAATTGTATACCACATCCAATAGCTGATGCACATCTTTCCGGGTTAATTCATATTGCCAACCTAGAGAGCTGGATCCTTAAGCCGAATGAAATTATCCATGATCTACGGTACTTCTACGGGAGCAAGTTTCGCGGTATGGATCCGCCGGAGACACTCAGCGGGGCTCTGGCATTGCTTGGAAATGTGCTTGAAAGTACGTCAAGAGAAGTCTCGGGAGAACAGACAATTGAATTCTTCAACACGTTTCTTGCACCTTACGTAAAGGCTCGAACATTAGACGACATAACGAAACATCTCGTCTATTTGTTCACGTCCGTGCGCCGCGAGCTTGTGTCCGGAAACCCTCAGCAAGGATTCTCGATCGTTATTGATCTTGATCTGCCCGAATTCCTTGCGAAGGAGAGCGTTGTTGGCGGCGGCGGAGTCTATGCGGACTTTGCAACCGAAGCACTACGACTTGGTGAAGCCACAGTTGATGCTTTCACGATTGCAGCACAGTCAGTTCATGCACTCCTACCACACCTCATAGTTAGAGTAAACAAACGGACTGTAAGTGATGAGCGATGCAGGCGGATTCTTGAAAAGGCTCACGACTTGGCTGCGACTAGAAGCATCCCTTACTTTGAGCTGAGCGGAAACGGCACGGCAGTGTACTCAGCGACAGGACTGAGGTTGACTGATGATTGGACTGGGGAATGGGGAGCAGATTGCGTTCGCACAGGCAGCATGGACTCTATCTACATTAACCTACCGAGGATCGCCTACGAAGCTAAGAAGAACGATGAGAAATTCATGATGCTGATCAAAGAAGCGGCAAACCTGATTATAGACGGATTCAAAGCAAAGCGCAAGTTTGTCGCTGATAGGCTGAAACAACCCCTCCTCCCACTTCTTGCAGGGAACAACAGTTCCGTCACATACTTCTACGATAAGAATGCCACATACGATCTGACCTTCGTCGGACTGGCAGAAGCAACCGAATTCCACGTTGGCAAACGGCTCGAATCAGACAGGGGCGCGATGGAATTTGCGATCAGTATCCTACGAGAATTAAAGAAAATCGCTGATACCGCCTCGGAGGAATCTGATATGCGCATCACAATTTCGCAGAGACCAGGAGACGAAGCTTCAGGTAGGCTCGCGGAGCTCGATATAGAGGAGTACGGAAGGGCGGTCGTCATCGCCGACGGAAATCGAGGGCCACCATACTATTCAGACATGCCCAGCATACCGCTCTCGACCAAGATCACATGTGAACACAGGATAATGGTAGAGGCACAACTTCAGACCGCAATGCCTGGCGGCCATTTGAACGTGCTGTGCGTTACTCCGAATTGCTCCTCAGCCGACCTAGTCGCGTTTACTCGCAACGCATTAACTTCGGGCTGCCAGTTCCAGACATACACAAGCAATTATTCCTCTTGCAACGCTTGTGACGACACGGAACCAGGCGTTCTTCCACGCTGCGGTAAATGTGGTTCCGATAAGCTGACTTACCTAGGCCGATCTTCCTATAGCATTCTGCCATTCAACTTATGGCCGGAAGGAAAGAGAAGAAACGTGGAGAAGCGAACCACATACTCTTCGTTGACATCATAAAGAATCAGCTCGGTTCTCGCTTCTCTTCCAGTAAGCGCCTGACCTTCTCAACGAAAGCAAGATATTCACACAGGATGTTCTTACCCATCGGAGTCAAATCGTACAAGTCGTCGGACAATTCATCTATCAACTTGTGCGTTCGCAGCAAGGGAACGTTCTCGTAGATCAACTTCGGATTGATATCCGCTCTGAAGTATCTCTTACCCTGCGGCTGCTCAAGCAGGGGCAGAAGCATCTTCACACGCGTCTCGTTAGTCAACACTTCCATAAGTTCCAAAACTTCTCTGAACGCTTTTTCCAATCCTCGATCTCGCCAGTTAAGATGCTCAATTACAAATTTCCCAGTGTTGACAGCACGCGAAAACTTAGAATCGATTTGATCTGAATTCACCTTAAATGGGTAGACGACCACCGCCTTCGAATTTTCCGATTCATCAACGGCCTCTAGGTCCCTCATCAGCGATTCGTCCGGTGGCCTGATCTCGCAAAATACGGCGGTTATACCATTTTCCTTAATGCCCACTAAATCGGCGGTAAGTCTTCGAACGTGACTCTCGGTATCATAAAGAGCTGCGTCAACGAAGGTATCCATATCTCCACTCCGAGAAAGAGTTCTAGCGGCATGAAACTTCTCAAGTAAGTGAAGCTCAGACTCGTCTTCTTCCGACTGGAAATCGTCTTTGAACGCTTCGTAATCCAACACGTGAAGCGGTAGCACCCGACGTTTCTTCGCCGAGGGGTGAATTTCCAGATTCATGTCTCTTCTTGTAAATTGTCGCCGCGGAAGATATAAGCGTTACCTAAGGTAACAGTTCATTTCAGTGTCCCTAGCACGAGCTGAATCAAGCACATCCGAACCAAGAGTCCGTACCAAACCTGTTTGAAGTATTTTGCATGTGAAGTGCCGTCAACGTCGTATGATATTTCATCAACTCGAGGAAGAGGGTGCATGACAATCAATCCACTCTTTGATTGCAGGAGATCATCAGACGTCAGTCGGTATGATCCACTGACCTTCTCATACTCCTCCAGCGATCCAAACCTTTCTTTCTGAATTCTAGTCATGTATAACACATCTATCTGCGGCATGACTGGCCCAAGTTCTTCAAATTCTTCAACTCTAACGCGCCCCTTCACTTCCTCCAGGACCTCCTTCCTCATCCTAAGAAGTGAAGGTGAGACCAAATACAGGTTAATGTTGTACAGAGATAGAGCATAAGCTAATGAGTGAACGGTCCGGCCATATCTCAGATCACCAGCAAGCGCCACATTCAAACCGTCAACTTCACCCAATTCCTTCCTAATAGTGTAAAGGTCGAGCATTGCTTGCGTTGGATGTTCTTCCGCCCCTGTTCCTGCATTGATAATTGGGACGGAAGCAAACTCCGCAGCTAGCCTTGCGGCTCCTTCCAGTGGATGACGCACGACTAGAACATCAGCATAATTCTCGACCGTTCGAACCGTGTCAGCAAGGTTCTCACCTTTCTGAACAGAAGCCACTCTCGCCTCGGCAAAACCAATACAATTCCCTCCGCATCGGTACATCGCCGATTCAAAACTTAGCCTTGTACGAGTGCTGGGTTCGAAGAAAAGAGTCGCCATAACCTTCCCATCCAATGTGTGCGAACCATTTCTAGCCATTGGCTCAACTACGTCAGTCATCTCGAGAATGTAGTCAATCTCTTCCCTCGAGAAGTCCCGAATAGAGACAATGTCCCTCCCGTTGAACTCCAAAATCGCTCACTCCGATAAGAGACGTAGGTTTGTGGATTAATAAGCACAATTCGCTTCGTGTGGATGCTGATAGGATCAGAACGCCTCCAAACGAGTAAACCCACCAGGGTATGGAACACCCGCTTACGCTTGGCCCTAACCTCCTTGAGTCGGGATAATGGATACCACGCTGCCTTCATCGAGTCTCACAGTGGAAGCCTGGCCCGCTTCGAATGCCTCTCCATTCAACAAGTACAGGTGGATAGGCCGTGGAGTGATCGCGTTAGAATCGAAGAGGTAGGACTCCATGTTACCTCCGTACTTGGCGGCCACCGTTCTTAGCAGGCTCAAGAGGGTAACTGCGACAGGAACCTCGAACGTCTCTTCACGCTTCTCCGCAATCTCCGTAATGACACCGAAATATCTCACCCGCACCTTCAACGTGACAACCGGCTGAGATCTAGTACCGTGCGCTTTTTTCCAAAAAAAGCTAACTGCAAGTTCAAAATGGGCAGAATCACTAAAGCGCAAATCATAAGAACCATACAAGAGCTGATGTCTTCAATCATGAAGCAATCTAACGAAGAGTCTGTTATCGAGTTGCTGCAGAAGACCCCTCTGTGGTCTGCTTTGAGTAAGCAGGACTTGAAACTAGTTGCTAAATTATCGCATGAGCGCAGCTTCCAGATTGGTCAAGCTATTGTTACTAAAGGGGAAGCTGGCGTTGGCTTCTATCTCATCCTAGAAGGCGCTGTAGAGGTCAGATCTGGCGGAAAGAGCCTCTCTAAACTAGGACCTGGACAGTTCTTCGGAGAGATGTCGATAATTGACAATCAGCCGCGTTCAGCGGACGTTATTGCAATTGAAAACTCACGAGTTCTGATTCTCTCAGCATGGTCCTTCAAGACGCTGATTTCTGATAACCCTAAGATAGCGTTGAAGATGATGCAGGAATTTGTCCGTCGATTACGCGAGAGTGACAAGTCATTGAGTGACTAACGGAACAATATTAGTCACGCGTGGACCATTTAGCTACGACTGCAAATGAGGGATGAAGTAAGCTCCCTGTCAGAGCGTAAACACAGAGATATTCCTCCTGAAACCTTCAAGGATTATGGCCGTAAAGCGGTAGACTGGATTGCCGATTATCTTGAGAACATGAATCAGTATCCAGTCCTGGCTCGAACTAGACCAGGCGAGTTGAAGGCCAGAATCCCAAAGGCTCCTCCAGGTGGTGCTGAACCTCTTGAGAGAATAATGGATGACTTCAAAGAGATCATCCTACCAGGGATCACCCATTGGAATCACCCTCGATTCTTCGCCTACTTCTCCATCACAAGCTCATACCCGGGAATTATAGGAGAAATGCTCTCCAGCGCGCTAAATGTCAACGCAATGCTTTGGAAGACGTCGCCCTCGGCTACGGAACTTGAAGAGGTTGTTACGGATTGGGTAAGGCAAATGGTCGATTTACCTGATCAGTTTAGGGGAGTAATCAACGACTCGGCATCAGTTTCGAGTTTGTGCGCATTGGCAGCCGCCCGAGAAAATGCGGGTCTGAACGTTAGGGAAAAGGGGCTGGCTGGAGGGAACTTGCCCAAACTTTGCATTTACACTTCGGAAGAGGCACATTCATCCATCGAAAAAGCTGCCATCGTCCTCGGAATCGGTCAATCTGGAGTAAGAAAGATACCGACGGATGAGGCCTTTCGAATGAACATCAAACTCCTGACTCAGATCTTAGAAGAGGACATACACCAAGGCATCAAACCCGTCTGCATCATCCCCACAATTGGCACAACATCAACGACTAGCATCGACCCTGTCGAAGATATCGCCGATCTCTGCAAGAGGCACAAAATCTGGCTCCATGTGGACGCTGCCTACGGAGGATCAGCAGCTACCGTTGAGGAAAAACGCCCACTTTTCAAAGGCTGGGAGGCAGCTGACTCGATCGTGATCAACCCTCACAAATGGCTCTTCACACCAATCGATTGCAGCATCCTGTACTGTAAACACCCAGAAGTGCTAAGGCAAGCTTTCAGTCTGACCCCGGAGTACCTTCGAACCTCAGAGGCGGATACCGTAACGAACCTTATGGACTACGGAGTTTCCTTGGGCCGGCGCTTTCGTGCACTCAAACTGTGGATAATTGTTCGTGCATTCGGAACCGAAGGAATAGCGAACATCATTCGTGAGCATATGTCATATGCTAAGCGGTTGGAAGGGATTATTCAAACTGCCCCGAATTTCGAACTCCTAGCTCCAGTCCCGTTCAGTACACTAGTATTCCGATTAGTCAAACCCCATACCGACGAAGCGGAATTGAACGCCCTCAACGAAAAACTGATGGAGAGTGCGAATAAGACTGGACAAGTCTTCCTCTCCCACACGAAGTTAAGAGGCAAATTTGGAATCCGCCTGACGATTGGGAACATCAAAACAACCTGGGAAGACGTGGCGTTAGCCTGGAACATCATCCAGCAGACAGCCATGGAATTATCGAACATGAGAAGATGACCAGAACTTGCGGAGTGCTCAGCACTGAACTACGCCAGGACGCTAATTTCTTTCGTCGCCTCCAAGAACATTTGGCATCGTCTTATCGAGTACAGTGAACCAGTAGAGACTGTGGAACAAGCAAGCCGACAGGTCGACGGCGAGAGAATAGTAAAATCGATCGTTATGGTTGATTCAAACGGCAACCCTATACTTGCTCTAGTTCCAGCAAGAAGCATGGTCAGTCACAAGAAGCTTAAGAGGTTTCTAAGCGTAAGAGACGTACGTCTAGCCAATCGCGAGGAAGTGTTACGCTTTTCTGGTTATCCGGCTGGAGGGGTCCCACCGTTCAATGACGTTAAACGGGTAATCGCCGACCCAGAGATTCTCAAGAGTGACACTATCTTCGTTGGCGGAGGCGATGTTGACAAGCTTTTGGAAGTCAGAACTAAGGATGTTATTGACGTATCAAACGCACAGCTAGTCGATATTCTACAGGATAAGGCTGAGAATGCTGATGCGACGGGTCCGCGCGTCTCACGATCATGAAGGCGGACAGTCGACTTGGAACCGGGACCGATAAGGGTTCCACCTCCAGAGGTCTCCAGCTAGGTTTTGGCTTAATTGGAGGCGCAGGATACATAATGGTACTTGTTGCACTTGTGAAAGTGATTTGAACATATGTGAAGAACGTTGTTGACGTAACAAATACTACCATTACCTGAGTGAACATACTACTAGACGTTGTAAAGCCCGTAGTCCTATAGGTCTGAACAATTGTGAGAGTCTCATTGTACCCGGCCCTAGAGCTGATATTCGTCATCGTAAGGCTATTCTGTGAGAAAACCGGGGAGACCATAAGATTCGCAATACCAAGAATCGACGAAACGATTAGAAAGACTGCGACTAACTGAGAGCGAACCAAGTGTCGACGACGCAACTGCACCCACTGCGAGTTAAGGGATTTATTTGCACAACCACGTTCAAAGGTGAACGTGAGACGTAGGATTATGAGCTATTCCTTACCTCACGGCTTACGGTGTCATGAATTGACGCCTCTCACGGTTAAATAATCGTCATCACGAATACTCTCACGAACCGGTTTGGAGACGACGCAGGAACTTTATGTCCGAAAGATAAAGGATGGAACCGTCATAGATCACATTTCCTCCGGATTCGCCTTAGACGTGTTGAAAATTCTCGGGATCGACGGTAAAGATGGGGAAGCCGTAACAGCAGCGATGAACGTGACGAGCAAGAGGCAAGGACGAAAGGACATTGTGAAGATACAGAACAGAGAACTCAAGCCTGCGGAAGTCGATAAGATAGCACTAATCGCACCAAACGCAACTATCAATATCATCCGAGATTATGCTGTCACATCAAAGAAGCTGGTTGAACTACCATCAACCATAAAGGGAACAGTAAAATGTGATAACCCGTCCTGCATCTCAAACACGAAGGAACCAGTCGATCCACAATTTAGCGTGGATCGTAGAGAGCCAGTCAGATTGCGATGCTTCTACTGTGGCCACTTAATTGAGCGAGAAGATATCCTTAAGCAATTCTAGCACATTTCGAATAGAGTCGGGTTGAACTTGGGAAACATAGCCGTAATCGCAGATAGAACGACTTCCAGCTACTTCAAAGTCAGCGGCGTCAAGAATAGTTACGCCGTTACCGATCGGGAGGAAGCTGAGAAATTATTTC
>CAZAGP010000250.1:0-6499 GCA_964484575.1 uncultured Candidatus Bathyarchaeia archaeon
CCTACCTCAGGTACGGAGTCCACATTGACCTATACAAGTTCTTCTTCAACCGTTCAATCCAAATCTACGCCTTCGGCCAGAAATATAGAGAGAACACGCTCGACGCCGTTGGGGAAGCCTTAGTTGAAAGCTCCAAAATAGAGATCGAGTCAGTTCCAAAGGCCCCGTACAAAGAATTAGCCGCGTACTGTTATCGTGACTCACAAATCGTACTCAACCTTACCTCATTCAATGACGACCTGGTCATGAAACTGATGACCGCCCTCTCAAGAATCAGCTTCATGACGCTTGACGAAGTCTCAAGACAAGGAGTATCCGGTTGGATCAGAAGCATAATGTTCTGTCATCACCGCAAACGAGGCTACCTAATCCCGCGCAAGGATGAGATTCTTGAAGTGAAAGGCGAGACAACCACGGAGGCAGCAATTAGAGGTAAGAAATACAAAGGAGCGATAGTTGTCGAACCGAAACCCGGCGTCCACTTTAATGTCTCAGTTTTAGATTTCGCCTCACTGTACCCATCAATCATAAAAGTGTGGAACCTAGGCTACGAAACCGTACGATGCTCCCACACCGATGAAGCTTGCAGACGCAATCTGATACCTGGAACTCCACACTGGGTTTGCAGCAAGAAGCGCGGATTGGAAAGTCTTCTGATCGGATCCTTGCGTGACCTTCGAGTCAACTGGTACAAAGTGCGAGCTAAGGACCGAACCCTTATTCCCACACTCCAAAGCTGGTACAAGGTTGTCTCCGACGCGTTGAAGGTCGTGCTTAATGCAAGTTACGGCGTGTTCGGAGCAGACAACTTCGCATTGTATTGCCCTCCAGTGGCTGAAGCGACTGCTGCGATTGGAAGACACGTAATAACCCAAGCAATACAGAAGGCAAATGAACTGTCACTTGAAGTATTCTACGGTGACACTGACTCTATCTTCCTCGGTAGCCAGAACGCTGCCTCCCTTAACAAACTAATTGAATGGTCACGAACCAGCCTAAAGATGGAACTTGAAATTGACAAGAATTACCGCTACTTGGCGTTGAGCTCTAGAAAAAAGAATTACTTTGGAGTATTCCCAGACGGACGAGTTGACATTAAAGGCCTCACGGGAAAGAAACGGCACATTCCAGGATTCTTGCACAGCGTCTTCTACGAAATGGTTTCGATACTCAGCGAAGTCAAATCGCCGGAAGATATTGAAATCGCCAAGAAGAAACTTGTTGAAATCGTTAAGGAATGCTACGTTAAGCTACGGACAAAACAGTATTCCCTATCAGATCTCGCCTTCTCCATGATGATGAGCAGAACTCCTGAGAATTACACGAAAACCACACCCCAACACGTGAAGGCCGCTAGACTCCTCCAGCAAGCGGGAACCGAAATGAAATCTGGAGATATTGTTTCATTCGTGAAAGTTCGAGGGGAATTAGGAGTCAAACCGGTGCAGCTTGCGCGGCTAGACGAGGTCGACACAGACAAGTATATCGAGTATATTCGCGGCACTTTTGAGCAAGTGCTGGACGCACTAGGAGTAGAGTTCGAAGACCTCGCAGGAGTCAAGAAGCTTGAATCGTTTTTCGCAGGTTGAGATGGATTCTTGATACAGATCCTCGGCATTAGCGGTCTGCCATTAGTAAAGCCTGGCGATAGCATAGGCGATCAAATAGTTGAAGCAGCGAAGGCTGAATCAATTCAAATCCAACCCAACGACATCATCGTAGTCGCACAAAAGGTCGTCTCAAAAGCTGAGGGAAACATTCTCCACCTCTCCACCGTCCACCCTTCATCACTCGCCGAAACCATCGCGAAGACGACCGGGAAAGATCCACGGCATGTGGAAGCAATACTTAGAGAATCAAGCAGCATAGTCAGGATGCGAGGAGCTCACCTAATAGTGGAGACGCCTCACGGTTTCGTATGCGCCAACGCTGGAGTTGACCGCTCCAACGTAGGCGAAGATGACTCAGTAGTACTACTTCCTGTGGACCCTGACAAGTCGGCTAAGACAATTCAACATCGCATTAAGGAGTTGACGGGCGTAAACGTGGGCATCATTATCTCGGACACATTCGGCCGCGCATGGAGGAATGGCCAAGTGAACGTAGCCATAGGAGTTGCTGGCTTAAGCCCAATAGTTGACTACCGCGGGACCGGTGACATGTTCGGAACCCAGTTAAACGTCACTCAAATCGCGATTGCTGACGAATTAGCCTCAGCAGCAGAACTAGTGATGCGTAAGAGTGACCGTATTCCAGTCGCAATTATTAGAGGAGTGAAATACGTAAAGGACGACGGATCAATTGGGCAACTGATCAGGCCGAAAGAGGAAGACCTATTCCGCTAGCGAGATTCGTAAAGTTATATACTATTCACGCGTGCTTCTAACGTTAACAGTGTTTGGAATGGAAGCAGTCAAGCCGCCCGTACCAGTCCACGTAACTGACATGCTTAATTTTTCTCGATTAGCATTGGGCTTGACTGATGGATCACAGATCTTATGGTACTTTAAGTTCAAGGATAAGCACATCCTAGGATTATTCACCGCCTACATGTACTGGGACGGTGACCTCCCAATACTCGCGTACACAATCACAGACTCCGCACCAAAGCCTTTCCTAGCATACCGAAGCGACTCAGTTAAAGGAGAAGAATGGATGTACTCTAATGACGCAGGGGATACGCGATACCGTTACGGTTCATTCGTGGAACTGAAACATATTCCCGAAGCATTCGTTGAGGCACTCACAGGAAAGTTCCCTGAAATACCTCCACCAATGCTTGCTGAAGTCGAGGACATAAGATCTATTGCCAGAATACTCTTACCCCTCTCGCTTAGAGAAGGTACTCTTTTTCCACTCTGGCACTTCCCTCGAGGAGACCGATACATCGTGGGAACATGTATCCCATTCGAGCACTACTATGACGCGGACGCCTTACCCGTCTTCTTCTACGTAACGATGGATCATCCCGTGGACCCACAGCAGGGTTTCATAAAGTACATAGCCGTGAAACCTAACGGGGAAAAAGTGGAGTACACGAACAATACCTCTGACGCGAAATATTTCTACGCGAAACTAGCAGCGGTCAACGACATGCCCATCTTTCCCAAGTAAGTTTACTCCGCTTAAAACGGCCATAATCTCTTCTGGAATGTAACGTTGCCGTTCCCCAAGCAAATAGAAGTGTCATCGGAAAAGACTCAAAGTCGAATAGTGTTAGCACTCGACTTGGAGCATGACGATCATAATGTTCTCATCAAGAAATGTTACGAAGTCTTAGAGGCAGTTTACGGATACATCTGCGCCGTCAAAATTAACCGTCAACTCGTCCTAGCTCTCGGGTTACCTACCGTGGGTCAAATAGTACAAGAGGTGCACAAACATTCCTTGCCCGTAATAATGGATGCTAAGCTGAATGACGTCGGTCGCACGAATTCATTCATGCTAAAGTCCTACATCGTCGCCGGATTTGACGCCGTGATAGCGAGTCCAATATCAGGATGGACAGGCGGAATGGACTCCGTCTTTGAGTGCGCCAAGAAGGAAGACAAGGGGATTATTCTGCTCGTGTACATGAGCAACCCAGGCGCAGACGAATTTTACTCGATGATGGCAAGCACCGAAGGAGTGCTTAAACCAGTCTACGAAATCTTCACGAAAATGGCAGTTGAATGGGGTGCAGATGGATTAGTCGTTGGAGCCACGCGTCCTGAGATTATCAGACGCGTCAGAACTCTGGCTGGGCCCTCAATGGATATTTACAGTCCAGGAGTTGGAGCTCAGGGGGGAGATGCGAAGAATGCGGTTGAATCCGGTTCAGATTACCTCATAGTCGGGAGAACGATTTACGCTTCAAAGAGCTCACGCGATACTGCCAGAGAATTGCGCATGTCCATAAAATGATGTGCCAATAAAGCTGGTATCTCCCATCCATGACGGCAACTGCATAGTACAAGTTCATTGCACTGCCTATCGAAGACAAGACCAAGACTTTTATTCAGCTGGCCGGGTAGCGGCTAAGACGTGAATTCTATTGGGTGGGGCTAAAAAGAAGAGCATGGCACAGATGGAGAAGCAGCAGGTTCAACAAGACAAGAAACCTGAACCTGCAAAGAAGACTAAAGGAAAGACGTCTGTAACAGAGAAGAAGACTACAAGCATCAGCCTCCCTAACTTCGAAGATGAAAAATTCCTCGGAGAGTTGTCTAAAATGGGCGCCCTTACACCCTACTCGATAGCCACGCAATTTAACGTAAGACTAAGTGTCGCGCGAGACATCCTAGAAGAGTTAGAGAGAAGGCGGCTGGTCAAAGTTGAGGGTGGAAACGCGAGGATCAGAATCTACCGCTTGGCGGCCGCCTAAGCCCTCACAACGCGAATCTTAGTACCACTCTTAACGTCACGAAACAACTCCAAATTAGACGTTACTCGACCAACAACGTTCACAGGGCTGTATGGCTCAGTCGGGCCGTAGAATATGCAAAGTGCAGCCCCCATTGGCCAATATGCCATACTCCCCACCTCCACTTTACTCTTCGCTTTCTCAGAACCTAACCTTACGGGCGTCTCGAAATAGACCTCCTGCTTCCACCTAGCTAGCCTGCCTTCAAATGGAATAGCCTTCGCCAAGTTGTCGACTGTAACAGGACTATGAAACCGTATCAACTCAGCTTCAGCCTCACCATACGGTTCCGCAATCAGTCGAATCTTATAGCGTGACACGTCTTCTGCAGGTTTCGCTTCAGATGGTTGAGTTGCCAGCACGTCCACATCCAGATAGAAACAGACGCACTTACTTTGTAATGCTCCTAAAAATAAGTTCTCTTTCACCCCCGTTATCTCTTCTCTCGTAGTAGCCGGGAACAAAGAATAACTAGAACTGCAATAGTTGCCGCAACTCTAGGGTATGGCCAAATGAAACCCGTCAGGACGCTCATAATGGGAGCCGCCGGAAGAGATTTTCATAACTTCAACGTCTACTTCCGTGACAACCCGGATTACGACGTAGTTGCTTTCACTGCAACTCAGATTCCAGGAATAGAAGGTCGCACATATCCACCAAGCCTCTCGGGACCGAGATACCCAGAAGGACTCAAGATATTACCAGAGGGAGACTTAGCCAAGATTATCAAAGAGAATAATGTCGAATTAACGGTCCTAGCGTACAGCGACCTTCCTCATGACGTAGTAATGCAGAAGGCGTCAATCGTCCTAGCATGCGGGTCCGACTTCCGACTGATGGGTCCAAAGACGACGATGTTGAAATCACGTTTACCCATGGTCTCCGTCTGCGCGGTCCGAACCGGCGCTGGAAAGAGTACCGTCTCGCGTGCCGTTGCACGGTCATTGAAGAAGTTAGGTCACCGAGTGGTCGTAATACGTCATCCTATGCCATATGGTGACTTGGAAAAACAGGTCTGTGAACGTTTCGCTACCTATGAGGATATGGACCGCTACGAGTGCACAATCGAGGAACGAGAAGAATACGAGCCTCACATCGACGCAGGCAACATAGTGTATGCTGGCGTAGACTATGAAAAAATCCTCCGAGAGGCGGAAAAGGAGGCCGACGTCATTCTCTGGGATGGAGGCAATAATGACCTCCCGTTTTACCTTCCGGATCTCCAAATAGTTGTAGCCGACCCTTTAAGGCCTGGCGACGAGGTCGCGTACTACCCTGGTGAAGTGAACCTGCGGATGGCTGACATTGTCGTCATTAACAAGGTCGACAGTGCCCCCCGCGCCAACCTTAAGCTGGTCAGAGAAAATATCAAGCGTATAACCCCCACCGCAAAGATTGTGGAAGCAGCATCAGAGATTCACGTGGACGACAAAGCCCACATTCGCGGTAAGAACATTTTAGCCGTAGAGGATGGGCCGACAGTCACACACGGCGAGATGAAAGAAGGAGTGGGGGCGATCGCAGCCCGCCGGTTCAAGGCCAAAAGTCTCGTCAATCCACGGCCGTACGCGATCGGCTCAATCAAGTATACGTACGAAAAGTACCCTCACCTGGGAAGAGTATTACCCGCAATGGGTTACGGCGAGAAGCAAGTTAGAGACTTGGAGAAAACTATTGACGCCGTCAAGTGCGATTCAGTTGTTCTCGGCACCCCCATTGATCTTAGGAGAATAATGAGCATTAAGAAACCTGCAGTACGAGTTCGATACGAAATTCGTGAAACTACTAAACCGACGCTTGATGAGATTCTCAGTTCAACGCCTCTCAAATCGGAACGTTCAAGCTAGAACCCGCTTGAGCGTCTCAAAGATGTACTCTAGCTCAGTATCGCTTAGTTTAGGATGAACCGGAACCGAGAAAACCTGTCGACATGCTTTCTCCGTTTCAGGAAGCGGTCGACGTGAGGCTAAAGCTCGTTCTCTATAGAGCGGAAGCAGATGGAGCGGAGACTCGTAGTACACGGCGCCCTCAATGTTTTTCGACCTCAACCTCTCAACCACTTTATTCCGTTTCCCAGCATTTGCCCCTCTAAGCCTA
>CAZAGP010000251.1:0-2988 GCA_964484575.1 uncultured Candidatus Bathyarchaeia archaeon
TAGATATCCTCACTTTTCTACCTACGAATACATTCTTTCCTAACACTACATTCGGTCCTAATTTCGCTTCAAAACTGATGACAGCGTGTTTTCCCATAAGTATCGGTGGAGAAACCGTGGAATCTTTCGCGGCCGTATTCCCGAATCGCACTTCTGATCTAGCCTTCTCGATTAGAGCAAAGTTTGCTTTCCTATAATCGGAGAAATTTCCTATGTCAAACCAATAATCTGATAGCTTGAATCCTCCAAGTCTTCTGTGTCGAGCCAAAATCGGAAAGATCTCTCGTTCTAGAGAGACTTTGCGTTCAGATCGAATTCGGCTGAGCACGCTCGGTTCAATAAGGTAGATACCAGCATTGACGAGGCGGCTTGGAGCCTCTCTCTTCAGTGGTTTTTCGACAAATCGGATTATTCGGGAGGCGCCGTCGAGTTCGACGACACCGAACCTAGAAGGGTTCTGAACTTCATGGAGTGCATCTGTAATTGCAGCTTTCGAAGATCTGTGTCGTTCGAGCATCTCATTGAAGTCGATACTCGTCACGATGTCACCATTCATGGCTATGAATGTCTTAGTTAGTCGAGTTATTTTCGACGCTAGTTTGATTGGCCCGGCAGTTCCAAGCGGAGAACTCTCCAGTGAGTACTTTATGCGCATGCCGCGATACTCGTCTCCAATCACACTCCTCAGATGTTCCGCAAGATAGTTTACGGCAAGGACAACTTCCTCAACTTGGAATTTCCTGAGCAAGTCGAGCGTCCAATAAATCATGGGCTTACCCGCAACAGGGAACAGTAATTTCGGTATAGAGTAACTGATTGGACGAAGCCTCGTTGCATACCCTCCAGCCAGTACAATTGCTTTCATTGGACACTCACACGTGGTCAAGGATAGAATTCATATGCCGCTATTTGTGCTTCGGAGGAGTGCCTTGAGAGGTACCTACACCATACTCCTAGCTTGCAATAGGCCGTTCAAGCTTAGAATTGGAAAGTTAGGTCTAGTCAGGCTAGAGAAAGGCTACTATTTCTATACAGGTTCCGCCCTGGGAAGGGGTGCACTCTCTCTCGAACAGCGAGTCGCTCGGCATCGACGACGAGATAAGCGTGTAAAATGGCACATTGATTACCTCACTGTCCATCACGAAATCGTGATCGTTAATGTCATCTGTACACGAAACAGCAGACGACTAGAATGCAAGATTAACCGGCAGATACTGACTAACTTCGATAGTGAACCGGTTATTAGAGGAGCTGGGGCTTCAGATTGTAAATGCAGCGGTCATTTGCTCTTAGTCAAGTTACTTAACGCAAGAATTATGGTGAAAAGACTTGAGCGAATTTACGCGATTTACGGCGAACCGTTATTCCTGTAATTGACCATTTAAGTCACTATAGGTGTCCCCTCATCCCACCGTTTTTGAAAGGCATCTCTAAAAATTCTGATTAATCCTGCATTCTTTGTGTAATGTGGACGGTAGTATATTGGACGGACGACTTCCCGTTCTCGCGTGGCCCATATTAGGAAAACTAGCTCCTGATCGTCACCAAGCGTCCCGCGCACCGGATACCATTCTTCGGTGCAGTGACGAACCTGGACACCAAGGCCTTGAAGTTCTTTAGCCCTCTTCAATGTGGATTCATCACTTGCCATCATAAGCACCCGCATCTTGACGCCGCGGTCATGAGCGTGGAAGAGTGCCTCTCGAACTTTATCGTACCAACCGAAAGTCTCGGCGAAAACTATAGCCTCCCGTCTGGCGTTTCCTAATATTTGGGCAGTATGCAATTCCATGTCTGCTAGGTCACGAAGTGGGTCGATAATCTCTTCAGATCTCAGACCCATCCGACTCTCCCAATATACTGGCTCAAGAATCTTCTCAAGCGTAAGAGCATTCGAGCTCTCCTGTGCCAGTTGAACTTCAGCCAATTTTCTGCGACGCTCGAGCATCGTCTCGATGACGACGCGCGGTTGAACTGCTTCAACCATGTTCCTTGAGATCCGAATGAGACCTTTGTCGGCTAAGGACTTTAACGAATCCTCAGCCACCGATGTTGGGATCCCGAATGTTGTAACCACTCTGTCTAACATTTCACTTTGCGACCGCCTCAGCAGTTGCAAGTACACCTTGACTTCTCCGTCCGCAAGGCCGAGCACTTTTAGCAACTTCATTTCTTGATCTTTGTTCATGAACAATTTCCTTAGACCTCGACCAGTCCGATTAAGCACATGATTAGTTCACTTATTCGGTGCGCTTACCAGCAGGTAAAACTAGTTGCTTTTTTTCACCGTGACTAAGTGATTTAATCTGCATTTCCCTCCTAACAGCTGCGCCACGGGTTGCGAATCTTTCCACATACACCACACTCTTGGGTCGCCGTATCCTCGTATATCGAGCCCCGTAGCCTTTCTTATGTCTTTCAAATCTTAAAGTTACATCATTGGTTGAACCAGTGTAATAGCTCCCATCATCACAAAGAAGCATGTAAACGAAGTAGGATTCACTCTCACCATCCCTAGATCGTGCCCCTTTTACCATTTCGCCCACCTCGCCCAGCTTAGAGACTGTTTGAACCCCTTGTATGCTGATTGATCACATTAATAATGAACAGTGAACTTCGAGGGAAAAAGCTCTTACTAGAGCACCTTCAATATCCTAATGAGGACCCAGTATGGCTCTCTGTTATGTGCTGCTAAATGTGGAACCAGGCTCAGAGGAGAATGTGTTGAATGAAGTTCGTAAGGTTCCAAACGTGAAGAAGAGTCATCGAGTTTACGGCGTCTATGACATGATAGCGGAAGTCGAAGCTGACTCAATGGATGCGTTGAAGGAAATTGTGACTTGGAGGATAAGACGACTCAATGGCGTCCGATCCACTCTAACGGCCATCGTAATCGAATGAATGACGGTGCAGGTTTCTCCTCGCATGCAGTGAGCTGACTGCTGGACAGTATTCCAGCGGCGGTTTCGCCGTTAAGCCAGCACAAAC
>CAZAGP010000252.1:0-3309 GCA_964484575.1 uncultured Candidatus Bathyarchaeia archaeon
GCCACCCCGGCTGTGGCTTGAAGAGAACATTTATTACATATGTCATGGTTCCTGTTTGTGAATCATAATGGCGACCAAGCAAGTACTCGACATTGATTACACAAAATACAATTTTCATGACTCCGACGAGAGCTACGAGTACAAGTTTCCACGGGGATTAAGTAGGGAAGTAGTTGAGCAGATCTCAAGGATTAAGAAAGAACCTGACTGGATGCGCCAGTTCAGGCTCCGGTCTTATGACCACTTCATGAGTCGTCCGCTTCCCACATGGGGCGGAGATCTGAGTACTCTCAAGTTCGAGGAGATGCTCTATTACGCGAGCCCCACTGAGAAGAAGAGCCGATCCTGGGATGAAGTCCCCGCGTACATCAAGGAAACCTTCGACAAACTGGGGATACCAGAGGCAGAGAGGAAATTCCTAGGCGGAGTTGGAGCACAATACGAATCTGAAGTAGTATACCACAACCTCAGAGATGACTTGGCGAAGAAGGGAGTAATCTTCCTTGATACTGACACCGCTCTTAGGGAGCATCCCGAAATTTTCAAACAGCACTTCGGAACCGTCGTCCCACCTGAAGATAACAAGTTTGCCGCATTGAATAGTGCCGTGTGGAGTGGCGGGAGCTTCATTTACATTCCAGAAGGGGTTGCAGTTGACGTCCCACTCCAGGCATATTTCAGGATAAATACCCAGAATATGGGCCAGTTCGAGCGAACGTTGATCATTGCGGATAAGAACAGTCGCATACATTACATTGAAGGCTGCACTGCCCCAATCTACTCAACAGACTCTTTGCACTCCGCAGTTGTCGAGATTATTGCGAAGCAGGGTGCCCATGTTCGATACACAACTATACAGAACTGGTCGAACGACGTCTACAACCTTGTTACTAAACGTGCATACGCTCACGCAAACGCAACAGTCGAATGGGTGGATGGAAACCTAGGTAGCAAATTGACCATGAAGTACCCGTCAATATACCTTCTAGGGCCCGGAGCGAAAGGTGAAATCCTCTCCGTAGCCTTTGCAGGTAAGAATCAGCATCAGGACGCCGGAGGAAAAGTTGTCCATTTGGCGCCCATGACTACGTCTCGGATTACATCAAAATCTGTATCGAAAGATGGCGGGCGGACCACATACAGAGGACTCCTACACGTGGCAAAGGGAGCTAGAGGCGTGAAATCAACCGTACGATGTGACGCCCTACTAATGGATGAATACTCACGAACCGACACTTACCCATATAACGAAATTAATGAAGACGACGCAACGATTACTCATGAAGCTACGGTCGGCAAAATCGGCGAAGACCAATTATTCTACCTGATGTCACGAGGGCTATCAGAGCAAGAAGCATTGAGCATGATCGTCATGGGCTTCATGGAACCCTTCACAAAGGAATTACCAATGGAATACGCTATAGAGCTCAATCGGTTAATTCAGTTGGAAATGGCTGGATCAGTAGGCTAAACTGCCCTTCATACCATTTGCATGCCTACCTAATGGATGCTTGGAAGTCCGAGGGATGTCAGAATACGCTTCAGTTGCAAACGATACGAGCGTTCAAGCAATCTCAGAAGCACAGAACGAACCAGACTGGCTACGACACTTCAGAAGCAACTCACTGAAACTATATCGAGAGTTGCCCGTCGAAATCTCAACACTTTACACAAAGTATGCAGATCTAGGTGGACTCAGCCTAGAATCAATAAGTACCGAATTACCCGAACCTGATGACTCGAAGATACAGCTTGTTCGAGAGAAACTTGACACGAAATCCGTAATCACGCTATATCAGATTGAGTCAAGAACGATACTGCCAACCCTGCCTCCGCCTCTTCAAAAGGAAGGCGTGATCTTCACAGACATCAGGACGGCAATTAAGAATAATCCCGACCTGTTCGCTCACTATTTCGCGGAGAAAGCCATACTATCAGAACAAGACAAGTTCGCAGCTTTGAATAATGCGCTCTTCACCACCGGATTCTACCTCTACGCACCGAAAGGAATTGACATCACAACCCCCTTCAGATACGTAACCATTCTCGATTCAGAATCGCGTGCGCTTTTCGCTCAGAACCTCGTCGTGGCAGACGATCGAAGCAAATTCACGATCCTAGAAGAGTCTTACTCAACGCAAATGACCGGGCAACTTCGCAGATCTACATACAGCGGTCTCTCCGAAGTACACTTACGAGAAGGGGCCGAAGTCACATACGCTAACATAAGCAACCTTGCGGAAAACTACAATGTCTTCTCAAATAGGAAATCTGTGGGCCAACGTGATAGTAAGATTGTTTGGGCGTCAGGGCTACTCGGTGGCACTTATACTCGATCAAGACTAGAGAGCATCATGAACAATCAAGGCGCATCATCTGAAAACATCGAAGTAGTCTTCGGGTCTGGAGCACAACGCTTCGACACCGTCTCCAACATAACACATATTGGAGAAAATACTAGTGGGCACGCCATTTCAAAAGGAGTAGTAAAAGACAAGTCGCGAGCCGTATTCAAAGGAATGATTCGAATTACAAAAGACGCGAAGAACTCCAGGGCATATCTAGCAGAACATGGAATGATACTTGGCAAAGAAGCGCGAGCAGACGCTATTCCCGGTCTTGAGATTGAAACGAACGAAGTGAAGGCAACTCACTCTGCATCAGTTGCGCAGATAAATGATGAACAGATCTTCTACTTGATGTCACGCGGAATGTCAGAAGACGAATCGAAGAAGCTGATAATTGTCGGATTCTTTGAACCAATCGTTGAAAGAATTCCAATTCCTGAAGTTGCCCGACGAATAAGACGCATTACCGATCTCAAATGGTCAGGCGTCAACGACTTCATCGCATCGGTAACGATACCGGCTATTGATGATGAATACTACGACGAAATTCAGAAGGCACATGATATCTTCGAAGGCCACTACAAATACCGGTAAACATACGTCAAACCTCGAAATATTCGCATTACCCGTGAAGCTGAATTGGACGAATACGTGAAAGTATGCGAGCTGAGCGACATACCGTCAGGAAGTATGCGTCCAGTAGACATAGGTGACGTGCACATAATGATCGTTAATGTAGAAGGCTCACTTTGTGCGGTCAGCCGGATTTGTACGCACGAGACCGCGGACCTATCAACTGGCTTTGTAGTCGGCACCGAAGTAACATGTCCACTTCATCTCTCCCGATTCGACTTGAAAACAGGCGCCGTCCTGAACCTTCCAGCCACGGTTCCTCTCACAACCTACAAGTTGAAGACTGCAGGGACAGCAGTATACGTACACATCGAACCTTAAGTAAGCC
>CAZAGP010000253.1:0-11072 GCA_964484575.1 uncultured Candidatus Bathyarchaeia archaeon
TCGAAAAACCACTGAAGAGAGAGGCTCCAAGCCGCCTCGTCAATGCTGGTATCTACCTTATTGAACCGAGCGTGCTCAGCCGAATTCGATCTGAACGCAAAGTCTCTCTAGAACGAGAGATCTTTCCCATTTTGGCTCGACACAGAAGACTTGGAGGATTCAAGCTATCAGATTATTGGTTTGACATAGGAAATTTCTCTGATTATAGGAAAGCAAACTTTGCTCTAATCGAGAAGGCTAGATCAGAAGTGCGATTCGGGAATACGGTCGCGAAAGATTCCACGGTTTCTCGACCGATACTGATAGGAAAACACGCTGTCAACAGTTTTGAAGCGAAATTAGGACCGAATGTAGTGTTAGGAAAGAATGTATTCGTAGGTAGAAAAGTGAGGATATCTAATTCAATTATTTTCGACGATGTCAAGGTAGGGGATAGATCGACTGTTACAGGGGCGATAGTGGCTTCTCATGCAGACATTGGAAAGGGTGTTAGGATTGAACGGGGAGCAATCATCTCACCGAACGTTTCTATTAGTGACGGAGTCAAGATAGGTATAGGTGCAGTTATTCATCCCTACAAGGAGATACATCAACAAATTAGCGATTGGACCCACGTCATGTGAGGTATGAAGTGCGACCAGCCTTAGAGTCCTGAAGGAATATACGGAGAGTTCTGGAGAATGTACTTTTACAATCTAATTTCATATCTTTCGTTTGCTTTCCTAATGACCTTCTCCGCCACATTCATTTCAATACCTATTATTGCGAAATTCATGAAGAATCATGGGATCACCGGAAAAGATGTTCACAAGATTGGGAGTCCAGAAATCCCTGAAATGTGCGGCCTAGCACTCTTGATTGGATTGAGTTCTGGAGTGATCGTCTACGCGCTTCTAGTCCCGGTTTCCTCGCGAATCGCAATATCCTGGCTCGGAACAATATTAATTTCCGGAGGGATCGGAATCGTTGATGACATAAAGCCTCTCGGTCCTAAAACTAAACCTCTTTTGACTGCATTTGCTTGCTTGCCAATTCTCCTGCTTGGGACATATGTTCCATATCCCAATCTTCCATTCATTGGCGAGGCGCGCCTCACCATAGTATATCCTCTCCTTATCCCATTAGCACTCGCAGTATCATCGAATGCCGTGAATATGATGGACGTGATGAATGGTGCAATGCCCACCACTGTTACAATTATCGCCGCCATGTTAACTGGTGTCCTAGTACTGTCCGGGGAATGGAAGGTGGCACCACTCTCAGCAAGTTTACTAGCTGCGATGGTAGCATTTTTTTACTTCAATCGTTTCCCCGCCAAAGTGTTCAGCGGTGATACAGGAAGCCTAGCTGTCGGAGCTGCACTTGGAGGCCTCGCAATCCTTGGACGAATGGAGATCGTCGTAGTTGTTGCTCTTATGCCTCAGATAATGAACGCGTTCTATGGTCTATCGTCTGTTGGGAGGTTATACGAGAGACGTGAAATTCGTCAGCGACCGACCAGATTGGTTGACGACGGAAAACTTGCTGCGACGACGGAGAAGAATGCGCCAATCACGTTAGCCAGACTTATTCTAGCTGCAGGCCCCTCGACAGAACGGGATATAGTCCACGGAATGATGTTGTTGACTGTGCTCTCATCCATTTTGGCCGTATTGACGTATTGGATGACGCTGGTAAGATTTTGAGGCGTCTTCTTCCCTTGGCCGCCATCGAGGTCTTCGTATGGGTTGCTCTAATAGCGTGCATTGTAGTTATTGGCAGAGTCGCTTTTGAGATAAGTTTTGGCAGCGCAACACTGGGCGAGAGAATCGCTACTCAGATTGTGCGTCTTGGAATATCATGTGCAGCAGTTCTGTTATGGCTTGTATCCTGGAAGAAGATTACCGCCAGATATTTCTGGAGAACAATCAGATCGAGGGCTACTTGAGGATGCGTTGAAGTATAATTCGAATCGGGTCTTCCATAGTTTGAACTAACTTACTTGATTTTCTGCGATAATACTCTCTGAATTCGCGGCTTTTGGAAATTCCAATAGTTCTGTGGGCAATTCTTCCTGGGTCAAGAATTCTCTCTATTAGGCCGTACTTGATCAGGAACTTGTCCACGAATGTTTGGTCCCCTGGATAATGCGAGATTACTGGGACGCCTAGCAATGCTGCCTCAGCAGACATCGTTCCACCGCCACCAATGAAGACTGTTGACGCCCGAAGCAGGGAAACGCCGTCTATTACGTGTTGAGGTACAATGATGCGAGCGCCAAATCTTTTCCGCAATCTTTCTCCTTGCTCATCGTAGCGTGGAAGGACAACGAGTTGTAGTTCTCCGTTGCTCTTGTCAAGTATGTTTGCTACAATGTCCATGGTCGTTGAAATTCTAGCAGCTGAGCGATCAGATAGGTACGCAGCGAATTCTTCTGATGTACGTATGACGACTATGGGTTTTGTGGAGTCCAGTTTGAACTCGTCAAGAGATTTGGGAGTATTCTTGGAAGTTATCCAGACTATTGGATCGAGTGCTCGATATCTCACTATGTCGCGTGGTCTGATTCCATAGCGATTCCACGCATAGGATGGAATTACCCATGGAGTGAAGAGCTTTTCAGAAAGCGGTATTGTCAGTCGAGAGACTGCTTCCGCGTGTGGTGAGTCGCTTATGCAGTAGTGTGAAATTCCTAATCCAAATGCGACTCTTGCGGCTTCGGGTGATGAAAATGAGATCGCAACGTCTGGTGAAAAATCTTCGACGTCTTCAGCGAGAGCCGTGACTCGTTTAGAGCTTTCCAGGAGCTTATCCTTGAGATTTGCGCCCCCGTGACGTCCGACTTTACTAGCCTTTACTTTTCTAAGTTCAAGGAGCTCGTTTACTTCCCTATAATTTCGAGTAGTTATTAGAACTCTGCAGCCTTTGACGTTCAAACGATCATGCAGCTCTGCAAATAGATTAGCCTGCTTTGGTGTCAATATGTCAAGCCAAACCTTCAACTATTCTTCACCTCATTGATTCGTTTAGCATTCTCCCACCTGAAGAGGAATGAGTCCCGAAAGATCCGGATCAGTCCCGGGTTCTTCGTATGATTTGGTGTGTAAACTATTGGACTCCAATGACGTTCAGCCTCTTCAGCGGCCCAAATCACAAATGCCAACTCGCGGTTATCAATCAATGTTCCTCTCACCGGATGCCACGGATTACGTGTATCTCTTATCTGCGCACCCATTTCAATCAACTCGTTCAACTGCTTACCGACCTGTGAATCAGGTAATTGCATTAGAATTTTCAACTTCACCCGCCGCCTTAAGGCATCTCTAAGGTACAGCTTCACTCTAGGAAGCCAGGAAAATAGTGCTGTTGAAATCAGAATTTCATCTGTTGCGGCCCGAACATAATTGCATGTGCGTGTCTCCATAACTTGCAGATTATCAAGCGGCTCAAGCAGATCCTCCGCTTTAACTTGAAGATGACTTTTCACATAGATCGGCTCAACTTGCCTCTGCATCATGCGCATGATTTCTTCTACTCCCAAAAGATTTTGTTCAAAATCCTCTCTAAGGTGGGTCAAGTATTGGCGTCTGGCTTCTGCGGGCGGAATCGCATGAAATCTCCTTGGTCTGCTCTGAATAATGCGCGCAAAACCCTTCTGCATTAATTGCTCTAAGGTACCGTAGTCACGTGTGATTGGAATTGACGTCTGCTTCGCAACATCCTCCGCGGTCAGTTCGCGTCTTGATAACAGGGCGAGATAAGCTTCGGCTTCATAAACGGTCAGGCCTGCTCGGCGAAGAGGTTCTCGAAGGTTACTCGTGGCATTCATAATTAACTGAACAGGAGTTAAAAACGATTAAATATTTCGGAAGAAAACGCGCTGTCGGTGTGAGTGATGTCACAACAAGCTTTGCTGTCTCTTGAACCAGGAGAGATCGCGGTAAGGATACGAAGCGGTGCTGTTCGCATTGGAATAGTTGGTTTAGGGTGGATGGGGCTTCCCACTGCGTGTCTGTACGCAGACGCTGGGGCTTCGGTAATTGGTGCAGATATGAATCCTCGAGTGGTTGAGAAAATCAACAAGGGAGAACCACCAATCGATGAAGTTGGGCTTCCTGCCATTTTGAAGAAAGCGATTCGAGCGGGAAAGTTCAGCGCCACAACATCCACGGAAGATGCAACTGCTAATTCTGACGTATTATTCATCGTTGTTCCGACGATGATTGATCGGCAGAAACGGGCAGATTATTCAGCGGTGGAAGACGTATGCACGGGTATTGGCAAGAATCTGAAGAATGGGAGTCTCATCATATTTGAAAGCACTTGCGGACCCGGTGTTACGGAGAGAGTCGTTAAAGGAACCTTGGAGAAGTATTCAGGTCTAGTTGCTGGACAAGGTTTCGGACTAGCTTACAGTCCAATTAGGGCGAAGGGGGGAAGGGCAATTCAAGACATTCAGAGTTATCCCAAGATTGTAGGAGCCATAGATAAGCGTAGCCTGGAGGCCGCGTGTGCAACCCTTTCCGTAATAGTAAAGGGAGAACTTATTCGAGTTCGAGATATCAAGACCGCGGAGCTATCCAAACTCTTCGAGACAATTTACCGAGACGTAAACATCGGTTTGGCTAATGAATTCGCCCTGATCTGCGAGGAAGTGGGAGTAGATTACTTGGAAACTGCGCGAGCGGCTAACAGTCAGCCTTACTCGCATCTTCATCTGCCTGGTGTGGGGGTGGGTGGTCATTGTCTCCCGGTTTACCCATATCTGCTGCTGACCGAGGCAGATGCTCTAGATGCACACCTTAGGCTCGTACTCGACGCGCGAAAAATTAACGACACGATGCCACGACACGTTGCAAAACTCGCATCTGACGGCCTTCGAGTATGCGGCAAATCTTTGAAGCGTGCCAAAATAGTTGTGCTCGGACTCAGCTACCGCCCTAACGTGAAAGAGACTCGGTATTCTCCCTCTCATGAGCTGATCGGAATTCTAAAGAAGAGAGGTGCAAAAGTTACAGTGTACGATCCTCTTTTCACAACATCCGAACTTGGCGCGATGGGATTGCAGTCAGAGCCTTCACTTCGCAAAGCAATCGAAAAAGCCGACTGCGTAATTTTGACTACCGCCCATGATGATTTCAGAAAAATGGATACGATCGAACTGGCCGCACACATGTCCAAGCAGGGTTTAATCATAGATTGCACAGGCGTTCTAGATCCAGTCAGTGTTGAGAAAACAGGCCTAGTCTACCGAGGAAGTGGCAGAGGACTCTGGACCAGATGAGTCAACTTCGAGTTGCAGTCATCGGAACAGGCTTCTGGGGAAAAAACCAAGCGCGAGTATTTTCGCAACTGCATCAAACGAAACTCGTGTGCGTCTGTGATGCTAACCCCAGAACCGCTAGCGATACAGGATCACAATTTAACGTAGAAAGCTTTAGCGATCTCGACAACGTCCTATCCAGAAGAGACATTGACGCCGTCACAATCTGTACACCAACAGTAACGCACAAAGATGTTGCTACGCGAGCACTCATGGCAGGGAAGCATGTTCTCGTAGAGAAGCCTATGACGAACACGGTTGCTGAAGCAAACGAGTTACTTTCGCTAGCCAGGGAACGCGGGCTAAGAATAATGCCCGGCCATATCGAACGGTTCAACCCAGCGGTTGCATATCTCAAATCATTAGTCGACGAGGGAAGATTGGGAAACATAATGCTGCTCGTGGCAAGAAGAGTAGGACGTTGGCCTGAGCGAATCGGAGACGTAGGAGTAGTAAGAGATACGGCGATTCACGACATAGATCTCGCGCGATATATTTTCGCAGATGAAGTATCCACTGTTTACGCACAGTTAGGTAGCCTGCGACATTCGAAAGAAGACTATGCCGAGATAATGCTGCAATTCTCTAGAGGGAAAACTGCATTCATTGACGCAAACTGGTTGACTCCGAAAAAGACTCGAACTATGGTAGTTACGGGGAGTGACGCGACAGCAGAATTGGATTACATAACGCAAGAGGTCTCGATTGGAAGCTCTGAAAGGACAGTGACACCGAATCTTGATAGAAAAGAGCCCCTGACTCTTGAACTAGCTCATTTCGCAGAATCAATATTGAACGGACATCCTTTCTCGGTAAACGGCATCGACGGATTGAGAGCAGTGGAGATCTGTGAAGCAGTCCTTGCATCAGGCACTACAGGTACAGCTATGAAGCTTAGTGTTGATCATACAACTTAATGCGAGTGAAATCCGTCAGATTACAACGACGCGTACCGGTCGCTACACTCGGCTTCGTGTGTTACGTTGACTTGTGTAACTGGATTGGTCTTGGTTCTATTTCATGGTCCTAGGGGCAATCGTGCACCTGAGTATATCACTACTTGCATCGTAAGTAATTGTTTCCAAATCTAATTCTTGGTGGAGGATTGCACTAAGCCCTTCGCACCACCAAGAGAATAGTAGAGATTTAGATGCGCCTGTTGTTCTCTTAATATACGGGTTCAATATCTCAATAAAAATGCGCCCGTCTTGGTTTTCAGAGAACTTAACTGAAGTAATGCCCACGCCGGACAGAGCGTCATATCGCTTCATTAACTCCACAAACTTCTCGGGCTTTGCATCTGGATGATTTCGAAGGAAACGTTCAGCTTCTTCCTTGCCCTCCTGGAGCTCCAGATTCTTCATTATGACTTCTGCAACCTGACTTCCAACAAGTGTATCCAAATGACTACATAGCGTGTCAATGTTCATTACCATCTGGCGTAGACCCATAAGTCTCACTTCTCCCCTCCTTTCATCGAACTCTATACTGCTACTCAATGCGCTTCATCCCATGGGATTTCTTTGTCGACTTCTTTAGGTACGAGGTCGGGACATCGCTAACTGTTACGTTCTCGTAACAGAGAATGGCGTGCGCGGTTGGCGGTAGATGAGGAACGTAATCTAGTATCGGGGAATTTGTTGTCAAAGGACTTGTCATATGTATATATTCTCAGCTAATACTAGAAATAATCGCTTCGAGATTCTTGAACTGCCTGCAAGTTTCAACCTTGCGAGGAAGATGTCTCGCACAGCAAGACGATGAGCGTGCTATAAAGTCCTGCTCACATTCACGTCTTCTGTTGGTCATTTGAGTATTTTTTGTACATTCGAACGTAACTTAAGGCGAAAGAGTCGGCGCGATTTTCCACCTGCTCATTCATCGGAGACCGTGAGGCGCGCAAATGATGATAGAACTCGTGAAGTATTACGAACGGATTTGTCAGGAGATCACTCCTTGACACGTAGATCCGCCTCTCTTTCCGTACATATACTCCCAGAACCTTTCTATACCTCTTAATGGTTCCAACGCGAAGATCCGGTTCTTTCACTTTATAGTGAATTGCAAGTTTATGGAGTGCTTTTTCGGGATGTCCGTCCAGTATCATCTTGACGACATCAAGGCGAAATGCACTTTGTATTTCTGTATCCGATCTCATAGTAACAATCTTCGAAAGCAGTATATTCCAGTCACTTCCTCAAGAAAGTTGACCTGACTTGAAACGCAACCTGATGGATATCTTAGCCTGTCCAATAGACAAGTTCTACCCGCTTGAACTACTCGTTTTCGAAGAGAAGGAAGAGATTGGTTCTGGAATAATCACATGTCCGAAATGTAATCGATGGTACCCTATAATTGATGAAATCCCGCATATGTTGCCAGATGACCTGAGAGAACAGGTCGAGGATATCCAGTTCCTCAAGAAATGGAAAGAGAAGATGCCCTCAAAAGTCCTGTCAGAAGGCAGACCCTTTAATTTTGGGGAGAAACCTCCGTAAGATGATTTAATTGACCAAGCAGCCTATTAGAACCTCAGACGCACCGCAGCCTATAGGTCCATACTCGCAGGGAATTAAGGCAGGACACCTAATGTTCGTAGCTGGGCAGGGCCCAGCAGATCCTAAGACCGGTAAGATGGCATCGGACATTGAAACCCAGGCACGACAAACCCTGAATAATGTGAAAGCAATAGTCGAAGCATCAGGCTTCTCGTTAAGCGATGTTGTGAAAACCTCAATCTTCCTAAAGAATGCGAGTGACTTCCAAAAGGTCAACGAGATTTACGAAACGTTTTTCCAAATTGATCCACCTGCTAGGACGACGGTTGAGGTAAAGTTCGTGGCACCTAACATGCTTATTGAGATTGACGCAATAGCCCATAAGGACTGAATCAACGTACTGTGAATCTAATGCTGGTGCTGTAGCTCTTTGCAGCGAATTACAGTCATTGACCCGAGCATTTCGGGTGTCTCCGGCGACATGCTTCTAGCGGCACTCATCGACGCCGGAGCAGATGTGCAGGCAATTCGAGATATATTACAGCTCATACCGCTACAGTATTCGCGCTGCAAGTCCATCAATCTGAAAACGGAAGATGTTGTCACTCATGGATTCAGAGCGTGCCGCATCGATTTCGAGTTTTCCGAAGAATTGGCCGAAGATGAAACTTCAGCAAACCAAATCCTAATGGCCGTCGAGCAGATAGCAGAGAGATCGAATTTGAGCAAGCAAGCATCGGATTTCGCGCTGAATTCTGTAAGAATGCTCATAGAAGTTGAAAGTCAACTTCACGGTACAATGGTTCATGAAACTCATCTGCACGAAGCAGGTTCGACTGACACGATTGCGGACATTCTAGGAGTGGCGGCGGCGATGGACTCTTTGAACTTATTCGCTGGAGACATCGTCTCCAGCCCGATAGCGGTGGGTGGAGGACATGTGAAGTTCTCTCATGGAACCCTATCAATTCCCGCACCAGCGGTGATGGAAATCGTGAGACGCAATCATATTCCAATCCTAGGCGGCCCTTCAGCGGTTGAACTAGCCACGCCAACAGGAGTAACTCTCCTCGCTAATATGGCACATGAGTTCTCTCCGATCTATCCAGCAATGATCGCCGAGAAAGTGGGATATGGTTCCGGAAAAATGTCACTGGATTCTTCCCCGAACTTCCTCCGAGTAGTTCTAGGTACTAGGCTGAACACACTTTCGAGTGCCAATGAGACTGTGCAAGTGTTAGAGACGAATCTAGATGACGCGACAGGAGAAATAGTCTCACACACCGTGCAAAAACTGATTGAAGCAGGCGCAAAAGATGCATGGGTTACCTTTGGTCTATTCAAGAAGAATAGACCTGGACAGATTCTTCACGTATTATGCAACCCACAGGATACAGTAAAATTGTCGCGAATGATGATAGAGGAGACAGGGACACTTGGCGTTAGACAGCAAGTCTGCCAGCGTCTGACTCTGACGAGAGAAGTTCAATCAGTGACCGTTCAAGTTTCCAGCATGGCATTTACGGTAAGAATTAAGCTTGCACGCGATGGCGCTGGCAACATTCTCAGGGTGAAGCCAGAATTCGATGATATTCGTGCAATCGCGAAAGAAGTAGGATTATCAGCGCGTAGAGTCGAGGAAATCGTATCCGCTCAGATTTCAAGTATGTATGAGAGGATAAAATGAGGGCTTATCGACGTCGAATAAGCCCTACTACGCTGAGAAGTGATAGACCGCCTGCGAGTAGAAACGCAAGAACAATGCCTGTGCTGACGAACATCATTACCGTTGAAAGAGCCAAAAACTCCGACAGGAAGTAAGCTACTAGGAGTGAAAGCATCGATAGCAGTAAGACTCTTGACACTCTGTTCTTTCGTCTGGAGCTCAACCTATTCCTGCAAAGCGAGAATAAACCGTACAAAGGTAGTGTTATGTAGACCATGCCAATAAGCGAGCTCGCAATTATCCCTGCGACTAGAATGGCAACTTCGGGTTGAAATGCAAGTGTAGAGTATGATATTGATGATATTTGTAAGATTCCAATCAGCGGGTATAGCAGGATACGGGCTGTGTAACGCGCCGCAGAATTACTAATCTCATAGCGAGCAACGGCTGGGCTGAACGAGTAGTACCATGAGTTGAATACTATCATGAAGTTGGATCCGGCGAAAGTGTGCAAGATCTCTTGGTCACGGAAGTTACGCAGGAGCTGAACCTGAGGAGCTAGTTCAGATCCGAATGTGGCTGTGGCTATTAGGCATGGTGATACTTGGACTGAGATCACGATTTGATGGGAGCGTGACGGTGAGCTGCTTGATGCGGTTACCGTCAACTGGTAGGTTTGTCCTGGCGTATTCCTAGTTGCAACTATCTCCATAGTTGCTTGGGAGACTCCACCCTCAGGTACTGTCGCTAAAGTTGACGGTGAAAAAGTGACAGTTAAACCTGGAACAGACGGTGAGAATGTACCACTCAAGCTAACGCTACCAGTAAAAGGCCCGGACGTTGTTACGCTTACTACAAGGTCGACTCTTGAAGCTTGAATTACGTTAACCGAGTATGCGGAAGCAGTAAGGTTGAAGTCCCGTGGAATCTCGGTGACAATGAGTAAGGTAGCTTGAGGATGATGCATGATTCCAGTACTGGTAACACCTGTAATCAGGTTCGAAATGTCGTATGAACCTGCAGGAGTATCGTTACTCGTTTGAAGCACAAGCTCTGAGCTAAATGGTGGAGTGCCACTTGTATTGGTGAATTGTAAGACTGATGTTCCAGATGGAAGGCCCGTCTGGTCAATCGTTAGATTGACCACTTGAGGCGTACCGGTGGTCGTGGGGGTTGCCTGAAATTGGAACATAGCTTGTTGACCCTGCTGGAGCACCACACTGGCATTGATGGACCGAATCTGGTAATCAAACGCGACAGGAGGTGGCGGCGGGCTCACCGTCAGGCTGATCTGCGATGTTTGATTTAGGTTGCCGCTAGCTGCTGTTACCACCATCGTATAAGTTCCTGGAGCAGTCGAATTCGATGTGGAAACGGTAAGAGTTGATGAGAAGGGGGGGAGTCCTAGAGGTGGAGTGAAGCTAGCGCTCACATTTTGAGGGCTACTTACGGAAAGTTGAACAGCGCGAGTATATCCGCTTGTTACGCCAACAGTAACGTTGTATGTGGCGGATTGGCCGCGGTTTACGGTGCGGCTCAGCGGTGATACTGAAAGCGTAAAGGCAAATGGAATGCTTAACCGTCCTATTCTGTTTATTGTAACGTT
>CAZAGP010000254.1:0-3404 GCA_964484575.1 uncultured Candidatus Bathyarchaeia archaeon
CCAGCTTCAGTCAGACTGGAACGGTTCCAACAGCTAATTGATCAAGTCGCCTTCGAGTCTTCCAACGGCTCAACAATAGTCGTAGAAGGCCAGAAAGATCGTGACTCTCTGAGAAGAATGGGAATCAAAGGACCCATAAGATGTCTACAGAGCAGCCGACAAAACGCGCTCGCGTTCACTGAAGGCTTCGATCACACGAAGAAAATTCTGATTCTAACAGACTTCGACCGTGAGGGAACATCATTAGCAAAGAAACTGGGGCGCAGCCTCACCGGGCACGGGTTACGAGTCAACCTTGTACTTTGGAAAAGACTCCGAGAGCTGACAAGATCTGACGTACGAAGTATTGAAGAGTTACCCAAATATTTTGAGAGGCTTACGCTTGAAGCCTACAACCCGATTAGGCGTAGGCGAGCGTTTACGGAATCTAACCTATAGGTCCCGCGTCAACCTCTGAACCATATCCACTAATCTGTTCGAGTATCCCCACTCGTTATCATACCAGCCGAATACTTTGACTAAGTTACCATCTAACACCATGGTTGAAAGCGAGTCGAACACCACAGAATGGGGATTACCGACAATGTCCACAGACACGATAGGTTCCTCAGAATATTCAACCACACCGCTCATCGGGCCAGAAGCGGCCGCTTTGAAAGCAGAGTTGACAGCCTCAACATTCGTGCTCCTCTTAACTTCGGCAACAAAATCGACGATTGAACCGTCCGGAACAGGAACCCGAAGCGCGACACCGTCGAGTTTGCCCTTCAACGCAGGGAGCACTTCAGTAACAGCAATGGCGGCTCCCGTCGAAGTGGGAATTATGGACAAAGCAGCGGCTCTAGCCCTTCTCAAATCTTTATGCGGAAGATCCAGTATTCTCTGGTCATTCGTGTACGCGTGAGCAGTCGTCATGAACCCATGCTTAATCTCGCAAGCGTCATGCAACACTTTAACGAGTGGCGTCACACAGTTTGTTGTACAAGAAGCCAAAGAGACAACATGATGAGTCTTGGGGTCATACTTGTCTAGGTTTATGCCTGGAACGATTGTAATATCAGGATTCTTCGCAGGGGCAGAAATTAGTACCTTCTTCGCTCCTCCATTCATGTGTTTAGCTGCTGCATCTCGGCTCACGAAGAGGCCGGTCGATTCGAGCACGATCTCAACGTTGAACTTTGACCACGGTATCTCAGCAGGCTCCCGCACTGCCAAGACGTTAACAGTCTTCCCACCGACGGAGAAGCCGCTGCCGGTTACGGCAATTGTCTCCTGAAGCTTCCCGAAAACAGAATCATATTTCAAAAGGTGAGCGAGAGTCTTAGAGTCAGTAACATCATTCACCGCAACTATTTCCAAGCCCTTCTGGCTTGCCGCACGGAAGAAGCAGCGGCCAATACGCCCGAAACCGTTAATTCCTATCTTCACCAAGTCGTTGATCTCCAATCTTGCTTTTCACGAAATTGCGCCAAATAATATGCTTTCTAATGATTCCCAAGTGCTTACTACATAGCGTTTATATGGCAAACTCTTGAAGATACCCCTGGATGCTCATGTCAAGTCAGAGAGTCGTAGACAGTAACGTGAGCACAAAAGGAGGATTATCCGTAATTGGGAACAAATTCACAATATTCAACAACCAAGTATATGGTAGTCGCCCGATTCGATGTCGAGGGCGTAGTCGAGAAACCTGATGTAATAGGCGCAATCTTTGGCCAAACAGAAGGACTGTTCGGGCCAGAGCTTGACTTACGTGAACTTCAGAAATCCGGCAGGATAGGCAGAATAGAGATTCAACTCGAATCGAGACAGGACCGAACGTACGGAACGATAACGATACCGTCAAGCTTAGACAAGACTTCAACGGCAATCATAGCGGCTGCAATCCAGAGTGTCGACCGAATCGGGCCTTGCTTGGCGAAAGTGACGCTCGATAAGGTTGCTGACATCCGGGAAGACAAGCGGCGTCAGATCCTGGACAAGGCTAAAGATATACTGCGAACTTGGGTTGTTGAGGAGTCACCTAGCACGGACGAGATGGTTAAGCAAGTCTCCGGAATCATCCGGTCATCGGACGTCGCATCCTACGGCCCAGACCACCTGCCGTCAGGTCCTGACGTAGCCACCAGCCCCTCTATCATACTAGTAGAGGGAAGAGCCGACGTCGTTCTCCTACTCAGATGCGGAATTCGCAACGCTATAGGAATAGAGGGCACCAAGATACCGCAAACAATCATCGATCTCTGCAAGACGAAGGAAACAACGGCCTTCCTTGACGGCGACCGAGGAGGAGATCTAATCTTGAAAGAGTTAATGCAAGTCGCTCCAGTAGACTACTTAACACGGGCGCCTCTCGGTAAGGAAGTTGAAGAACTCACGCCGAAAGAGATCATGAAATGCCTGCGCGAGAAGCTTCCAGTTGAAGCTGGGAAGGGCCAGGAGCCAACTCCACAACGCGTACCTCCTCAGCGAATCGAGGCACCGCTAGTTCAAAGGGCGCCGCCTCCCGCACCGCTGCAACCTGAACTTGTAGCCAAGGCGAGAGAGTTACGGGGAACCCTGGAAGGAATCCTCCTCGATTCGAGCATGAGTGAAATCGGGCGACTCCCAGTTAGCGAGCTTGCTAGCAAACTAGCATTGCCGTCTGATAACGGAGGCTATCAGACAGTTGAAACGATTGTATTCGACGGAGTAGTTACCCAAAGAGTCGTCGACCTGGCTGAGGAACGTGGAGTCAAGTTAATCGTCGGGGACCGAATCGCTGAACTAACCCGCAGACCGCAGACTGTTCGAATAATGACCCTCCCTGAAGTGGCCGGTGCTCCCTAAGCTCCCAGTTCCTTCTCCTTAACACCCAAGACTGAGAGAATCCTCATGGCTGCCGGCTTTATCTGATTCTCCACATAATACTCCACGTCAATCTCGTTCGGCTTGACACGCGCGTATGGCTCAGCTCTCTCATACAGCCTTCCAGGACCCTTAACGACGACGTAAGCCACCTGGTCCCCAGCCCCCAGCACCCAGCCCTCCTTCAATAGTTTCCTCGCGACCTCCACATGCGGTGCGCGCACTGCGTACTCCTCAACAGACTTAGTCAAGCCTTTCCTGATCGCTAAATCGATAACACGCACCTCACCTCGCCTTAGCTTCTTGATCGTAGACTTAACATTCGCAATAGCTTCCTCTGGTGACCGATTCCGTAGAATACTCACAAGTACATCCTCCTGAACATGTCGAGCGACTTCTGACCAATCCCCTCTAACCACTTCTAAGCCGACGATATCAAAAGACCCATCATCCATCATTCCCGCGTAACGTTTCATCGCTTCCGTAAACAGAATCCGCGTGTACACCCGGGCGGTCCTAACCTCTAAGTCAAGTTCCATCCTAACCCATTCTAGGAG
>CAZAGP010000255.1:0-3224 GCA_964484575.1 uncultured Candidatus Bathyarchaeia archaeon
GGAAAGCACTGTTGCTTGGACTTGAGATCCTCGTGGCTTCTGACGTGATTAGAACTGTGGCCCTTCAACCGACACTACAGAACTTAATCATACTGGGAGTGTTAATCCTGATACGAACTGCTTTGAGCTGGACCCTGTTCCTTGACGTTGAGAATCGGTGGCCATGGCAGAAGGCCACCGCGTGAAGACATGTCCACGCCAATGAACATTAGGCTGGCTTACAGCTAAGCCTAGATCACTTCAACTGTTCTATTATACTCGTTCTGAAACCACGTGGAGTTCCTCGCCACGGCCCACCTCTCCAATAGCATCCCCCCACGTCCCACGAGTCGCAGTCTTACCCTCTGTTTTCCGACAGTAACTTGCACTCTCTTTACCGAGGACGCGTGCTCCCTGTCAAGACCTTCTGCGAGACGTAGAAGCGGCCCCAACCGGTTCACAATAACGCGTTGCTCCTCAGTAAGTGCGTCATACTCTTGATGATTTGGTTTCGGGAGCGCTCTACTATGATATCGGACGATTACAGCAACAATCTCGCGCTGCACGTCACTAAGTCCGATTATTGGTGAGGCTCTGATTAGATAGTACGAATGTTTGTGGTGATCAGTCATTCCAACGTAATAGCCCACATCATGTAATAGCCCCGCAACCTCGAGTAGCGCGCGTTCTTTGGAACCCAACTTGTGCAATCTCCTAGTTGAATCGAATAAGTTCAGCGCAAGTCGAGCCACGGTCATGGAATGCTGCGCGTCATAGTCAAACTTCCTGCCTAAGAGTTTGGCTGAGGAGATAACTTGCGAATGGTAGAATGGTTCTTCAACTTTGTGAAGTTTAGCTATCATGTCAATCAAGAGACCATCCTTGACCCCTACTCGAGGAATGAGAATCCGATTAGTACGAGCATGTTGGACAATGTTCTGGAGAACAATTGCGGCGGGAATTATGACATCAGCACGGTCTGGGCGAAGCCTGAATTTTCTCATTCTTTTTTCGTAGGATTGTGATTCGAGCCGTGCGAGGATTGCGTTAAGATCCTCACTCGTTAGGGAAGCGCTATTCTTTCTGCCGCAGAGTTGAACTCCCAGTTCACCTAACGCTTCTACGTTACCCCCTGTTGCAATGCAGAAAGCAACCCTATGTTTTCCTAATTCCTTCTTTAGCCGCGTATCCTCAACGTTAAGGTAGGCGTGAACTAGTCGTCGGAAAACTCTGTCGCCACGTTTCTGCTGTTCAAGCATTTGCAGTAGTCTAACGGTGCCCGTAGCAAAGCTCTCAGTAACTAGGATCTCACGTTGGTTTGCAAGGCTAATCTCGACACTTCCACCTCCAATATCGACTAGAAGGGCAAGTTTACCTTTCAGGTCAATGTCGCTAGCCACGGCTAAGTGAACCAGGCGAGCCTCCTCTTCTCCACTAATGGGCTCTATCGCAATTTCGGAGGCTTTCGCGATTTGGTTGATCACGTATTCTCGATTAATGGCCTCTCTGAGTGCACTCGTGCCTACAGCTCTAACCGCTTTCACCTTTTCACTGTTGATAAGCTTCCGAAACTTCAGAAAAGTATCCATCGCCTCAACTAGTCGCTCATTCGAAATCTCCCTATTAGCGAAGACATCTGCTCCGAGCCGGACTGGTTCTCTCGCTGTGTGAATCATGCGAAGTCTGCCTTTGTCGTCCGCTGATGCGATCGCCAGTCGAATCGCGTTTGACCCGACATCAATCGCGGCTAATTTCGGCATGTCATGCACTTCTGCTGCGAATATGATACTACTACGCAGATGAATTCCGACTTATGAAATCTGCGCGTGTTAACATAAGCTGGTGAATCGCAAGAGCAACGGACTTAAGCACTTCCAATTAGCATAAGATGTGGCCCATAGTGAGCGGCTCTCATCTAAGACTCGATGGATCGGCGCCGAAACTACCAGTTCCGCGTCCCGCGAACGCTCCTCCAGTTTTTCACCTCTTAGCGAAACCGAGAGGCGCCATATGCAATCTTGACTGCAAGTACTGTTTCTACTTGTCCAAAGAGCAGCTTTACCAGGGCAGTACCTTTCGTATGACAGACGAGACGCTTGAGACGTACATTCGGCAGCTCATTGAGTCGCATACGGTTCCTGAAGTAACCGTGGCATGGCAAGGTGGTGAACCAACGCTTATGGGACTTGATTTCTTCCGACGCTCAATCGTTTACGAAAAGGAGTATGCAAAGCCTGGAATGCGAATCCAAAACACGATTCAAACAAACGGGACACTGATTAACGATGAATGGGCTGCTTTTTTCAAAGAGAACAATTTTCTGGTCGGCCTCAGCATCGATGGCCCACGCGAGATGCATGACTACTACAGAGTTGACAGACACGGCGCACCCACTTTCGATAACGTCATGCGAGGCTTAACCTTCCTACGGAAACATGGGGTAGAATGGAACGCGCTAACAACAATTCATCACGCGAACGGAGACCACCCAGTTGAAGTGTACCGCTTTCTGCGTGACGAATGTGGGGCTGAGTTCATCCAGTTTATACCAATCGTTGAACGGCTTACACCTGACAGCGATAAAGTAACCAACCGATCCGTGACCGCTGAGCAGTACGGAAAATTCTTAGTCGGGGTATTCGAGGAATGGGTAAGACGCGACGTTGCCAAAGTGTACGTGCAAATGTTCGATGTTGCTCTCGCGAATTGGCATGGAGAACCTTCAGGATTGTGCGTCCATTCGGAAACTTGCGGGGGCGCCCTAGCCATCGAACATAACGGAGACATCTACTCTTGTGACCATTTCGTAACTCCACAATACAAGTTAGGGAACATTAAACAGCGGCATATGATTGAGCTGATCGGTTCGGATCAACAGTTGAAATTCGGACGAGACAAACTTGATACGCTGCCGAAGTATTGTCGGGACTGCGATGTTCGCTTCGCATGTCATGGGGGCTGCCCGAAGGATCGCTTCATAAGGACACCTGACGGGGAAGCCGGGCTCAACTATCTATGCGCAGGCTTCAAGATCTTCTTCCACCACATCGACCAGCCGATGAGGATGATGAGTCAACTGCTCCGCGAGAATCGTGCTCCCGCCGAAATAATGCGAACAGTGCCGTCAAGTAGCGGTTAGATGCAGAACGTCTAGCCGACTGTACAGGCCCGTTCGAATGGTTGTGGATAGACGGCGGAACTAACGGTAGCCACTATCTGATCACCTTAGCTCAACATCCAATTTC
>CAZAGP010000256.1:0-2588 GCA_964484575.1 uncultured Candidatus Bathyarchaeia archaeon
CGGACTTCCATTCCGGGACCGAAGACCGGGTTAGGGATGAATGCTATGATTAGGTCGATTGCAAGAAGCCCGTATGAGCCCCAAAGTATGGGTCGAGTCTCTTTCCTTTTCCCCAGCATCTCGCCAAAAACGAAGCACATCAAGGTTGGCATGAGCATCATCAGGATTATCTGTAAGACGTCCGATGCCGGGTTAGGGTTCTGTAGTGGATACGCGGAATTGGCTCCATAGTATCCGCCGCCGTTCGTGCCTATCTGCATAATGGAGACTAGGGAAGCGACAGGTCCAACCAGAATCGGTTGCGTCGCGCCTTCCACTGTCTTAATCATCGTATAGCCATTGATTGTTTGAGGTACACCTAACCACGCAAAAATCAAAGCGGCTACGAAGCACAATGGGAAGAGTACTCTCGTCAGGGATCTTACGAAATCAACGTAGAAGTTGCCTAGATCCTTTGAACCAGCCTTGAAGCCTCTTACCATAGCTACGGCTGCGGATAACCCTGACGCTGCGGATGTGAATTGCAGAAATTGGACCGCTGACATTTGACTGAGGTATGAAAGCGTCGTTTCGCCGTTGTAATGTTGAAGATTAGTGTTTGTTCCGAACGAGATAACTTGCATGAACGCCAGATCCCAAGTTAAGCCTGGGAAGCCTTGAGGGTTCAGTGGCAGTCGACCCTGGAAAATGAAGATCACGAAGCCTAACGCCATCTGGAGGACGTTGAGTAACAGCAACGATAATGTGTACTCTTTCCAATCCATCACATGATCTGGATTTACTCCCCCGATTCGGTAGATGACTCGCTCAATAGGATTGAGAAATCGGTCAATACGGCTTGGCGCACGAGAAAAGACTCGGCTCACGTAAGGTGCGAAAAGACGACTCACAGCGATAACTGCGCCGATAATTAGAATTACGACTAATGTTTGTATGGCATCGAGCAAATTTATTCCGCACCATGGTTCTTTCAAAATTCCTAGTATGGATTGAGGGCATCATCCTCTAAAGCAGCAAAACGTTACTGTGGCTTGGATCCGTGGTTGCCGTTTCTAGGTCCTTTCGGCGCATTAAGCACGATTGAGGTTACGGTGCTCTTAACACCCTTTATCTTCAGAAGCTGATTTTTAACGAAATCTCGGAATTCTTCAATGTCTGCTGCTGAGACAAGCGTGACAATGTCGAATTCGCCGGTTACTTCGTAAAGTTCCTCTACGTTAGGCAGCTTAGAAAGAGCTTGCACGACGTCGTCCAGAGTGGGCGACTCGACAAATATGTTGACGAAGGCTAAAAGTCGTCCCAAAGTTAATCATCGATCCGTACTCCGATTGAATTCCACCGGAACAGTACACCACATATTAAGCATTGCTTTAGAAATGCGCGAATTTTTCGGAAGAAACACCGAATTCGAGAAACATGAAACAACTTCTTACGTGTGTCCGCGTGCGGAACTCGTGTGAATCATAATGGTAGAGCTCGCGAAATCTAAGACCTTAGAGAACCTTAGAAACGCATTCGCAGGCGAGTCGCAAGCAAACCGGAGATATACATACTTCTCAAGGAAGGCTGACGAAGAAGGGTACCCGGAGGTTGCCACTCTATTTCGATCTATAGCGGATGGCGAAACGGCACACGCGCTAAGACACTTTGAGTTCATGAAGAGCGTCGGAGACCCAGTCACGAATGCTCCAGTAACAAACGTCAAAGAGATGCTCGAGTCAGGCATTAAGGGTGAAAAGTACGAGTGCGCTTCAATGTACCCAGAATTCGCAAAGACCGCGCGTCAGGAAGGGTTTGAAGAGATCGCTAAATGGTTCGAAACGCTGGCTAAAGCTGAAAAAGCACACGCCGGCAAGTACGAAGAAGCACTCAAAACGCTAAAGTAAACCCTACTTTTCACTTCCCATACCCTTTTCTTCTCTCTCAGGTCCTGAAATATCATCTAAACAGCCGGAGCTAGCTGCACGCTTAGATTGAAAGCTCTGCGTGAAGTGCTAGCCTATTCTGATTTTGCTTCTGCCCAAGCAAATTTGGTGACCAGCGTCTTAGGATAGTACTTCTTCCAATCATAGTTCACTTTGTTACAGAATCGCACGGAGACCCGTGGGTCGATGTAGTTCTTTAGTGACGTGCCCAGATTCCAGGTCTTATTCAACTTCATCTGGGTTAGTCTGAGTTTCAATGATTGTTTTCGTTTATCGATCGACTTCCCCTCCTTACCTTTAAGCGATCGGAGCATTTCCATCCGCTTTTGGTAGGTTTCCTGCCATTTCTTCGGAATCGCCTTCTGGTGATTAAGCAGTTGGGCAACGGCAGCGTTGGCCTCCATCAGCGCCATCTTCTTCTCATTGTCTTGACTTTCAGGTGTAACTTTGGAAGTGGTCAACTCCTTCCTGTAAAGTTGAGTTGCTGAGAAAGTGCGGAAGACTTTGGGGCTAAGCCGCGGCATCGCCTCCGATAAGAATTCACGTACCTCGTCTGTTGTAATTCCGCTGAACACTCGATCCCCTTTAGAAATGAACTCTTCCAAATTCCGATAAACGGCTTCTGAAACTTCATTCTCCCTCTCGAAGAGTATGGAGTCTTTG
>CAZAGP010000257.1:0-6709 GCA_964484575.1 uncultured Candidatus Bathyarchaeia archaeon
GGTGTAAAGCACAACCCACGTCAGATCTAACCGAAGTCAGATCTCCACGTTTGTACGCGCATCTGGAGGTCGTGCGTTTCATGGCGTTAGGGCTCGGCCCTTTTGCTCGAGGCAGACGCCGCCAATTAATGCGCAGAAGCGACAAGGGTCGGGGGTTCGTATATATGCATTCCCGTGTGAAATCGGCATCCTTCAGGCAACGGCGTTCTAGGAAGTCATGAAAGAATTCTCAGAGGCCAGGTAAAGCAAGGGGTCTACTTTGCGGGGGGATAGTCCTGCTACGGCTTTCCGGGCTTCTGGCTGGCCGGATTCCCTTCCAGTTCGGATAAGCGTTTTTCAATCCTGTACAGGTAATATCCGAGTACGACGAGGAAGGCCACGAAGAAGATTATGTCGAATACCCCAACGATGCCCAGGACTACAATGATTATCGGTATCGTGTAACCGCCCCAGATACTACGATTGCTCACGGACGGCACGTCCCGACAACCTGTTGATAGGCCTTCCCGTCGCCGAGTCCTCCCCGCTGGCTGCAGGGATCTGGGTCGCCCCGCTCCCTGCGATGCTCGGTATTGCAAACCCACTCGTAGGGAGCTCTTCGACAGGTTCTGGGTCCCCGCCATGATGCGGGCAACCAGCGTCCTCGAGCTTGTCCGCCTCGGAGAGCGCGAAATCTGTTAGTTGCTTGATCCATTTCCTGTTAGCGGGCGCGCCCCTGGAGGGGCGGCATGTGAATTATGTTGATTCGACTTCTCAGGGAAAAGGCTGGCGAAGTCCAACGGCTCATGGAGGTCTGGTTTAGTTCTGGGCTTTCAAGCCTTGGCGACTGAGTGGCGGAGGACTGTCTTCAGCTTCGAGGGGGAGGCGCGCCTGGGGTTTCCCAGGTAAATCTCGTGGTGCTTCCCCACCATCTTGTAGCCTTGCTCCCTGGCGTAGGAATCCATTCTGACGATGGACTCGGGCTCGGTGGCGTAGGGGCCGATGTGCATTATCTGAACGGACATCCCCTCATCGAGCGTCTCGAGCCTTGCCTTCTTTAGACCTGGCGGGTTCTTCTTCGACCTAACTTCTGCGACGGCCTCGGAGAACATCTTGGGAGTGACGAAGTCGGGGACCAGGATCATGAGGGTCCAGAGCCACTTGTCCCTCTTGTTCATGTCAATCTTCCCATTCATCCACCATAGGGCCTCGGGAGCCATCATGTCGTAGTCCTTCTTCAGCAGCCTCTTGGAACGAAACTTCATTGTGTAAGCAGTGTTGTAGAGCGCGGACATGGCCTGCTGAAACGACTCGCCACCGGGGTCGCCTTCACCGTCCACCATGATGTACTTCAGAGGCGGAAGGTCCACCAGGACAACCTCCCCCACTGGGGGGTTGTAGAACTCTTTCATTGTCTTGCGCAGCTCAAGTCTGGCGGGTGTCAAGGTGAGGCTAGGTGCACTATGAATCTAATAAGAAATGGCGGTGATTCTCAGAACTGGTTGACGTCGAGTTAGAAGCCGTAGACGTCCCGATGGAGCCAGGGGATCAGGGCGGTCAGGACGCACTGCTCGGTGAGCTCAGTCCGCGTCATCTTCCCCCCGGTGAGGTGCTGGATGAGGCCCCCTTTGTCTCCGACCTCGTTGATGCCGCTGATGTCCTCTGCCCACCTTTCCAGTTCCCTACCCTCTGCTAAGAGCTTCGCCATTGCATCCTTGGGAAGCATGTAGCCTGCGGAGTGGCCGAGGGAGACTTTCCCTGAGGGGTCGACTATGGCGGCAATCTGGTTGTCGAAGTAGACGTCGTCAATGGTGAATATCCCGGCCTCTACACCAACGCCGAAGTCCCCTCCTGCCTTCGACAGCGCGAACTTGGCCCTGGCGGTGGCACCGGACTTCATCTCCTCGAGGCCTCTGGGCTGGGCTTTGGTGACGGCGGAAGAGTCTACGGGGCGGAGGTCCACCTCTGGGAAGTATTGGGAGAAGGCCAGCCTGACCCCCTCTGTCTTGGAGGGGTTCCTAGTGCCTATGGCGATTACCAGATGGCTAGGTAAAATCGTGGGGGGTCTAGCTCAGCTTGACGAGTTCCTGTGGCCCTGCCGCCTGGGAGAGCACCACTGCCGTCCCAAAGGCGATTATCTCATCCATGGTCGACCCGATCTCGGTCGAGTCGAACATCACGCTGATTACTGCGTTGGCCCCCATGCCTTTGGCGTGCTCCGCCAGCCTGTCCAGGGCCTGCTGCCGGGCCTGGTGCGCCATCTCGGTATACTCGTTGATTTCGCCTCCACCTATCGATCGGAGGCCCGCCATCAGGTTCCCGCCGAGTCCTCGTGACCGCACGGTGATTCCGTAGACCAAGCCGAGAACCCTGTCGACCTTGTAGCCCGGAGCGTAATTGGAGGTAAGGAGCATTAGGCCTTGACTGGGAGTAGCGACCCTGAGGTCTCCTCCACAGCTCGGACAGAATGCGCTCCCATCGGCAACTTGCTTGCCACAGCTGGGGCAAATCATGCGGCTGAAGTCCTGACAACGGTTTGTAAATGTTTACGAGGGACGGAACTTGTTTCTAGGACACGCGCAGGTCTTCGAGGAGTTTACTGATGTTCGCCAGCGGCGTTCCGTCCGGGCGAGCTATCTCCTGGGCTGCCGGCGGGTTAGTCCTGTAGGATGGGCTGCGCCCTGCGAGCCGCTCCTCGTAGGTCGAGACGAACTCGTTCTGGTAGAAGACGCCGAGTGGCGTATGGTCGCCGAACTCGAAGCTCTTGAGGACAGCCTGCTGTATCTTCTGCTGGACTTCGCTCTCCTCGTCCTTGTGGACGACTCCGTCGTATCCTGTATCCTCGAGCTTGTAGGTCCTGGGCATCATCTTGCCCGCTGGGTCCAGGTTACCTTCTCCTGCCCAGTACTCCTTCGTCTGGATGTCGTTGTAGGTTGGGCAGGGCTGGAGAACGTCTAGGAAGGCGTACCCCTTGTGCCGTATTCCCTTGATTATCAGGTCCTTGAGGTGGCGGACATCGTAGGAGTACCCCCTGGCGACCCAGGTGTACCCTGCGGCTATGGCGAGGAGCAGTGGGTTGATTCCCTGGTTGATGTTAGAGGTCGGAAGGGACTTCGGCTTCTCTCCAAGGGGGAGCGTCGGTGAGGCCTGCCCCTTTGTGAGGCCGTAGACCTCGTTGTCATGCACTATGTAGAGCATGTCGATGTTCCTCCTCCCAGAGTTGACAAAGTGGCCCGCGCCGATTCCGAGGCCGTCCCCGTCCCCTCCCTCGATGATGACCTCGAGGTTCGGGTTGGCAAGCTTGATGCCAGTTGCGAAGGGCACGGCCCTGCCGTGAAGTGTGTGGACTCCATAGGTCTTGATGAAGTGAGGCGCCTTGGAAGAGCACCCCACGCCTGACACGACGACGACGTTTGACGGGTTGACGTTCATCTCGGCCAGCGCCATCTGAACGGCGTTGAGTATGCCGAAGTCCCCGCAGCCAGGGCACCAGTCGTTGTGTGCCCCTGTCTTCAGATCGGATAGCTTAAGCGCCACGCTTCAACACCATCCTTGTCGGTGCCTTCCCTTCGTGAATCATCTTCAATGCGTCGTACAGCTCCTCGGCGGACATGGGCCTGCCGTTGTACTTCACGATCACCTGCCTGAGGGGGATGCATGTCCTTTCGCGGACGATCCCAATCAGCTGGGCTGAGTAGTTCATCTCAATGCCGACGGTTTTCTTCGCCTTCGACAGCACCTTGGTCACGTACTCGGTAGGGAAGGGGTTGATGAGCCGGATCTGGAGGAAGTTCACCTTGATGCCATCCTTCTGCAGCCACTCCATCGCGTCGAGTATGGCGCCCTTCGTTGAGCCCCAGCTGACAATCGTGACGTCAGCGTCCTCAGGACCGAAGAAATTCACCCTGTCGGAGAGAGGTATCTCCTTGTCTGCGAGATCTATCTTCCCCATTCTCTTCTCCATCATGTAGTCCCTGATCGAGGGTTCTTCGGTGATGTGGCCGAGTTCGTTGTGCTCGTCCCCCGTGTGCCAGTAGACCCCTCCCCTGGTGCCCACCGGGGGTCTCGGAGAGATGCCGTTGGGGGTCCGCTTGAACCTCTCGTACTCTCCGTTGACCGCGTCGGTGATTTCCCTGCGGAACTCGCCCCTGTCTATCTTGACCCTGTTCACGTCGAGCATAGGTATGGTGCCGTCGGAGTTAGCAAGCGCCTTGTCAACAATGTGGATAACTGGAGTCTGGTACTTCTCTGAGTAGTTGAAAGCCCTAACCGTGTCGTAGAACGCCTCTTCTAGGTCGCCGCTAGCGAGAACGAGCCTTGGGAACTCGCCGTGGCCTGCATGGAGCGCGAACCTCAGGTCTCCCTGCTCGTGGCGCGTCGGGAGGCCCGTGCTTGGACCGCCCCTTGAGTAGAGAGTTACGACGACAGGGACCTCGTCCATGCCCGCGTAACCCATCCCTTCGGCCATTAACGAGAAACCGGGGCCGGATGTCGACGTGGACGAGCGGACGCCCGCGAGCCCGCCGCCTATTGCCATAGTGATGGCCGCGATTTCGTCTTCTGACTGGACTACTGCAATGTTACCTTTGTTCTTGATGCCGGCCGCCTCTGCCATCTGGGGGTTCTCTTGGCTGGCCGAGCTGTCAAGCAGGAACTCAGAATGCCCTTCTAGGAACTCACTCTCGTCGCTCGCGGGGGTGATGGGGTAGTAGGTCTGAAGCCTGCAGCCGGCGAGCTCCTTAGCCATGGCAACTATCGAGTTGCCCCTGACGAACAGCCTGGCCCCGTCTGCCTTCACTGGGGAGAGCTTAGTGGTGAAGCTCCCGGAGTACTTCTGCCCCATGAAATCGTATGCGACGTTCACTGCCTCGGCGTTCATTTCTGCGACCTTCGGCTTCGACTTGAACTGCTTCCTTACGACCCCTTTGACTAGGTCCTCATCGTAGGAGAGAAGGGCGAACGAAGCGGCAACTGCCATCACGTTCAGCATTCTCTGGAGAGCGCTCAGAGAGGTCTCGCCGAACTTCGAGCCCACCTGCTTGAGCAGCTCATTGTAGGGCACCGGGTAGATGTGGACGCCGCGCCTGCGCGCTAGCTCCAAGATGCCCTTGACAGAGTCAGAATAGTATTCGAAGAGCCCCGCCTTGGTGAGTTCTGCATTGAGGGCCGCCTTGACGGGGGCCTCGATGGTGGGGATCTGGTCCAGGCGCTTGGTGTCCTGGTCAGGGTCGTAGATTATCGCCCCTTCCTTCCTGACCTCGAGCGCGTGCCTGAAGATCGTCTCCTCCTCGTAGGTGGCAAGCATGTCTACTGTGTCGACGTGGGATCGAATCAGATCCTTGGAGATCCGGACTTGGAAGTAACTGTGCTCTCCCTTGATGTTCGAGTAATATTCCCTCTTACCGAAAACGTGGAGGCCGCCGGCCGCTGCGGCTCTGGCAAAGACGTTGGCCGAGGTGTCGACGCCGCTCCCCTGGATACCGCCAATCATCCAAGAGAAGTCTTCCCTCTTCAATAGGAAACACCAAAATGAGCGGATGTTTTTGGTTCTTTAAGAATATAGTTATTACGTCGCTTATGCATCCTTACGTCATAGAGGGAGACGATGGACGAATTGAGAAGGGTGCAGAAGGTGGGGTACAACTCACTTTCGATTTCAATCCCCAAACAGTACGTAAAAAACATGAACCTGAAGCAGGGAGACAGCCTCCTCTTCAGGGAGGACTCCGACGGGACTCTGCGCCTGATACCCGCGAGAAGGGCTCGAGAAGCAGCTAGGGCGGTTGTGAGAGCAGAACAGGCCGGGAGCACTGAGGTCCTGACCAAGCTCATCGTCGGGGCCTACGCCCTCGGATACGACACCATCGAGGTGACAGGCAGGGAACCTCTTGACCGCCTTACGGTGGAGAGGGTGCTCGGCACCGTGAAGAGGCTCCGGGGGATGGAAATCGTCGAGTCCGACGTCAGGCATGTGGTGGCTCAGAGCTTCATTGATCCCACAAAGTTCCCGGTCGACTCTCTGATCAAGCGCCTGCAGATCCTTGTGTCCGACAGCCTTGAGTGCGTAACCGAATCTGTTGACCTGACGCAGATGGGGAGACTCGAAGGGGTGTTCCGAGTGCAGGACGAGATCGACGAACTCTACTGGCTTATACTTAGGCAGCTTCTAGTGGCGCTCGATAGGAGGGAGCTGGCCTCAGAGATAGGCATCGAGTCCCCGCTTCACGCTTCCGGGGACAGGGTCTCGGCGAAGACCCTGGACGAGATAGGGGGGGTAATCCAGGACATGGCCCAGGAGCTCGTAAGGCTCAGGGGAAGGGGAGTTACCATGGACCAGAAGGTGATAGACAGCGTAAGGAGGCTCGCCGCCAAGGCAGGGGAGACTTTCAACACGACGGTAGAGAGCCTGCTCACCCCTGACATCAGACTGATAGGCAAATCGCTATCCCTTGTGGAAGAGACGATGAGTCTCGAGAAGGAAGTGAAAGTCACGCTGGTGTCTGGAGAGTCCGGCTACGCCAGGGTATTGGCTTCATACTTTGGCCAGCTCGCGAGGTACTGCAACATAATCATCGAGATATCGTTCCACCGCCTGCTCAGGAAGACGAGCAGAGTGGCTACGGTGCAGCGATGAAACACTCTTAATCAGAATGTGATGACGCGTCCACGGCGCGGGGGTAACGAAGCCTGGTCAACCGTGCGGGACAGAGTTCCCCGACTCAAGATCCGG
>CAZAGP010000258.1:0-7279 GCA_964484575.1 uncultured Candidatus Bathyarchaeia archaeon
ATCATACGCGAGCGATCATGACCCTCACATTGGACCTGGAAGTGGCATAACCCTAGTAGCCACTCACGCCAACCCGTCGGTCATCGGTGCGGACTGCCTTGGCGAGAGAGGAAAGCCGGCAGAGCAAGTGGGAGAAGAAGCCGCAAGACGGTTAATTGAAGAATTGAACACACAAGCCTCCCTAGATAGACACATGGGCGACATGATCATTCCATACATGGCAGTCGCTGACGGCCACTCAGAAATATCCGTCTCCCAAATCACGACGCACGCATTAACGAACATACACGTTGCTGAGAAAATCCTCAAAGTAAAGTTCCAAGTAAACGGTGACGTCGGACAAGCAGGAAGAATCGCTGTGGATGGCTTAAACCTGAACGCCTGAACACTATGTGAGTAGGAGACTCTAGCAAGGCAAAGGAACTGTGAAAATACGCATTGGACTTCAGTCAGCCCGTCGCCTTTCGACTTCTCCAGACTATCACGTCATCCTGAAGATTTCTGACCTCCAAAACTCTGTGAAATGGAATGATTGTCTCCTCCGCATCGAATTCACCCTCCAATGTGAAGAACGAGTTGCCAAGCTTGCGAATGTTTGAGGCCCGAACTTGTCTTACATCGTGAGGCGCCCCGCGATGCCTATACGTAATCAGGTAATCATAAGCCCGCTCACGTTGATCCCAACGTAGTTTGTTGAAAACATTCTTAAGAGGATGAACCACATGCGATCAGTCTAAACGAAATATGGCTGAGTCCAAGTAGCCTTTGATTATTCGGTGACGTGTCCGCTGCTTCTCGAATCTCTGTTAGGGGTATGTCCAGTACTGGTTGGCCAACGGTACTCCTCCGCCGTATGTCCTCTGGTATAGTAATCCACCTGAAGGATCGTACTTCAAGAGAAAGAAGTTAGCTCCGGTCAGATTTGGCCCATAACTGAACGTGTAACCCGTCACAAAGACATTTCCAGTATTGTCGACGGCATCAGCGTACGCATAATCTCCCTTGTTACCTCCCCAAGTTTGCTCTGACACAAGATTTCCAGAAGGATCATACTTCAGCAGAAATGTGGTTGCAACAGAGCTGGACGCGCGCGAGCCGTACGAGTAGCCTGTAACATACGCGTAACCCGCTAAATCAACGGTGACACCGTAAGCGAAAGTGCTTTGGTTACCTCCCCAGGTTTCGGCGAAGAGTTGGTCTCCTGTTGGATCATACTTCACGAGTACCGCGTTAGGAACTCCAGGAATTGAACCATAACTGTACGAGTACCCTGTCATGTACACATTGTCCCCGCCATCAACGGCGACTCCAGTTCCGTAGTCACCTTGCGGACCACCCCAAACCTTCTGATAAAGCAAGTTGCCGTAGGGATCGTACTTCAAGAGCAGGAAGTCGGACTGCCCGCCGTAACTCTCAGTTGAACCAACTACATACACGTTTCCAACACTGTCAGCAGCAACGCCGGTACCGTAATCATTCTGTAGTCCTCCCCAAGTTCGCGACCATTGAGGTTCACCAGAAGGCCCAAACTTTAGGAGAAAAACATCTGTCGTGACGAATCCTTGTCCACTTCCGTAATTGCTGGTTGAACCAGTTACGTACACGTTATCAGAAGCATCAACTGTTACACCGCGGGCAATATCATCGCCTTGCCCTCCTCCCCAGTTCACCTGGTAAAGCTGGTTGCAGGAAGGATCAAATTTGATTAGAAACACATTGAAAGTTTCATGATTGAAACTCATTGTTGTGCCTACCCAGTACATGTTATTTGAACTATCGAAGGCTACGTCATAGCCGAATGTGTCATCGGACGTGTATCCGGTCCCACCATTGGGACGGTAATTGTTCTGGGGGCCAAACGTTCGGAAGCATAACTGTCTCCCTGACGGGTCAAGTTTGAAGAGGTACGCGATTGAGCCTCCTTGATTGAAGCTTCCGGTAGACCCCGTGAAAGCGATGTTGCCCGCATTATCGACGGCCATCCCGGAGCCCCAAACTCTTTCAATAGTAATGGATTGATTAGCGCTAACGAGTACCGATGAAAGAATTAGCGCGCCTGAGAAGATAATGAGTGATACGAATGCGAAGACTCTCAAATATTTTAGAGTTGAAGTCAAATTACCATGCATCCAAACTTCTGAATGTACTAGAATCCAGCAAATCCGGCATATAGGATTTCAATAATTCTGATCAGTGTCAGTTTAATCTTCATCATACCGAGCAGCAAATTGGCGGGCAGTGGCTCATGTCATTCCACGAATAATTGGGAAAGAAATCGTGGACTGCGCCTGTCTGGTTCACACACATCGTACGCCGGTTAAATATGACCAGGTTAGCTGTTTCCAATACCTTATTAATGCCACCGAGACGGGACTGCTCCGCAAGAGGTTTCTCGATTGGCTCAGGAATACTATATACCCGGTGCAACAACAGTCGGAGTAGTCTGCAAAGACGGCGTGATCCTAGCCTCGGAACGCCGCGTCAACTATGGATATTTTATAATGAGCAAGTCTGGAAAGAAGGTCTTCAAGATCGCTGACAAGATTGGAGCCGCGTGCGCAGGGATCGTGGCAGATATGCAGATTCTCACTCGTGAAGTCTCAGCTCACCTTAACATCTACTCCTTTGAACGTGAGCAAAGCGTCACGGTTCGCACAGCCGCTAAACTTATGGGAAGCTTACTGTTCGAAAGGCGCTACTTCCCCTACCTGGCACAAACAATCGTTGGAGGAATTGATGAAACGGGCACTAAACTCTTCGTACTTGATCCGTTAGGTTCAGTTATCGAAGACAAGTTCACAGCGGTTGGTTCTGGCTCTGAGATTGCTATGGGTCTTCTCGAATCAGAGTTCAAAGACGGGATGTCCGTTGACGATGGAAAAGGTCTAGTTCGCAAAGCAATCAAAGCTGCATCTGCAAGGGACATAGCTAGTGGCGAAGGCCTTGATATGCTGATTATTACCGACAAAGGTGTGCTCGAAGAACACGAACCCCCAACAAAGTAACGGTGACGTAACCTAGCGTCTCATGAGACTTCTGAAGGAGTCTCAATGCTCTCGAAGAGTGACATCGAGAAGATCCAGGGCGAATTGGCGTCTTATGATAAGGCTAGGGAACGGTTACAGGTTCTCACGCGCAACGCGACTCGACTCTGCGGGTGGGCCATGGTTCAAGTTCACAGAGGCACCGTCCGCGAAGCCAACAAGACTCTGAGTGAAGCGAGACAGACACTTGATGAAATAGAACAGCTGCTTTCAGCCCACGCTGAGTTACCTCAATTCGGCCAAGTGTTGGTTGCCTTTCAGGAATATGCCGAAGCAAAACTGCTACTTCAAATGAGAAAGAACGGCAGACTCGCATCACTTAGCGAGATTGGAACAAGCACCACGGCATACCTGCTTGGAATGCTCGACTTCATCGGTGAGATGCGGCGAATGACCCTCGACTGTTTAAGGAAAGGAAAGACAGAGGACGCCCAGAAGCTTCTCTCAAAGATGGAGAAAGTGTACGAGGACCTATTCTCTCTCGATAGAACTTCCATTCTCCCAAACTTCAGGAGAAAACTCGACGCTGCTCGAAGAATTCTGGAAACAACACGAGGAGACGTTGCCTCAGACATGCGACGCGTTTCATTAGAGAGAGCCGTACGAAGCCTTGAACGAAGATTAGGGCCAGGATACTCCAGAATTAAACGCGGTTAGCTTGAAACTCAATTTACCTAACTCAATTAGCGTTAGTGACGCTATTAAACTCCAAGAGAAACTTGCGCCAAAAGTGAGCGAGGAGAGTGACCTCCCGCCGAAAATCAGCAACCTCGTCGGCTGCGACGCAACATACTTCAAAGGGATAACGAGCGCAGCCGCAACCCTAGTTGATTACGAGAAGTTAGAACTGCTAAGGACAATCCGATCGGAGGAAGCCACAACGTTCCCGTATGTGCCTGGACTCTTAGCGTTCCGTGAAGCCCCATGCGTTCTTCGAGCAATACGCGAGTTGAGGCCAAAATCGTACGTTTGCTTGGTAGATGCCCATGGTATAGCTCACCCGAGAAGATTCGGCCTCGCATGCTTTGTAGGACTCGCATTGGATAATCCGACCATCGGAGTAGCCAAGAGCCTTCTGTATGGAGAGGTAAGGAAGGATAGGGTCATCGACCCTAACGGCTCACCAATTGCGGCTACACTTAAACTGCCTCAAACCAAGAAAGCAGTCTATGTTAGTGTAGGACATAAGATCTCCCTTAAAGACGCTGTTAGAATTGTGAAATATTGCCTCACACCACAAGGACCAATCCCGATAAGACTAGCTCACGAAGAGGTGACCAGGAGAAAATGTCTTCTGAAGAAATCAAACCTAGCCTTCTGATAACTCTTTACAAACTGATAGAGGTCGGAGCCTACCCTGACGAAGTAATATTCACGACCACTGAGCTAGCGAGACTGCTTAGAACATCACAACAGACAGCTTCAAGACATCTAATTCAGTTAGAGAAGCTTGGTTTAGTACACCGCGTAAGATTAGGCCGGCGTGAATCAATCAAGATAACTAGCAGCGGAGTCAAACATCTGGATAAAATGTTCATAACGCTAAGGCGAGCATTCGAAATGAAGAAGACGGAGACAATCTTCGAGGGAACAATATTCTCAGGCATGGGAGAAGGAGCATATTACGTAAGCCATGAGAACTACAAGCAACAATTCATCTCGAAGCTGCACTTCCAGCCTTACCCTGGAACCTTGAACATGCGTGTCCGCAAGGAGGATCAAGAAGAAGTACGACTACTTGAAGCATCACCCTTCATCCTGATTGAAGGCTTCACTCAAGGAGGGCGAACCTTCGGCCCTGCTAAATGCTTCCTCACCAAGATCGCTGATAACGTAGACGGAGCACTCATACTTCCCGTACGTACACATTACTCGGGCGACGTTGTCGAACTGATCTCCCCTGAATCGTTGAGAGAAGAACTACACCTGAGGGATGGAGACACGTTAAAAGTTAGAGCGTTCACCTCAACGTTTCAGAGAGCTTCTGCTTCACAGAAGTAGAACTAATGTACGTCTCATTCTCATACTTTGAAAGTTTAATCATCTCAATTCGAAGCTTACGTCTAACAATAATCTCCCTAACACTCCGCTCAAGATTCTCCTGATCATACCCGAAAGCGACAACATCTGGCATAACCTCCATCAAAACCTCCTCATACCCCATCCCAACATCCTCATACCCCAGAATTGCCTTGTCAACAGGCTTCAAACCTTCGACTAGCTTCCGCCTGTCTTCCTGAGGAAAAATGGGCTTACGACCCTTAAGCATCTCAACCGTGATATCGGTCGCTACGACGGCGATTAAGACATCACCCAAACTTCTAGCCTCAGTCAAGCCGGCCAGGTGGCCCAAGTGCAGAACATCATACACCCCGCCAGCCAAGACAACTCTAATCTTGGAGCGACCTAAACCAGAGAGAGAATAACGAGTCTCGTTACGGTGACGAATAATATACCCTTCACCAATCACTAGCTTCAGGTCATCATCGCTCACGATCGAATGAATTTCCTCTTCAGCCAATGGCCCATGCCGCGTCTGCATCAGAAAGGCGGCTTTAATGATGGGTTTGAAATCCCGTGACCTATTCAAGTCAGCCGCCGATGATGATTGAGGCCGGTCTTCCTCTAAAACGATTACTCCAAGGGTTTCGCAAGTCCGAGATAGGCCAACGCGTCAAGAAGACCCTCAGCGTACGCAATCGAGACCAGCGAGGTCGACGGCTTCTCATTCTCAAGATAGTATCGGGCATCATTCAAGTACCTTTGCAGGGCATCCGAAACAATCTTGATGCTGGCAGCCTTCACTGTAGAGTCAGCAGTCATAATCCTACTCTTTTGCAGAGCACTTTCAAACGACTCTATATATCGCTCCGCACGCTCCGCCGGATTCTCGCTCAGACTCATAATCCTACCAATTCCTTCGGTGCATGGCAGATCAATTGTAAAGCTTCTGCTTCAACGAAGTGTAATTTACCTGGAAAGATTAGCAGGTACGGTGGCTCTCCAAAATCCGTACTCATCACATCGATGAGTTTGGCCGCACTCAGCTGCATGTCCGGAGCCTCCAGTCGAGCAACACCAATCACCAATGTGGAGTCGGTTATTGGTGCAGTTCGCATTTTGTCAGAATTCGCCCATAACAGTTTGAGAGCACTCGAAATAGAGACGAATTGATTATGCTCTACATCAATCTCCAAAAGAACAAGCGAGTGGAGACCCGAGGATAGGTTACTTGCGATCGTTTGAATCACACTTACCGGGAACAGGCCTTCGTAAGAGACGGGTACGGTTGTTGTTCGCCCAAACTTGTATGATTGCAGACCGGTCACGCCGGCAGCGGCTGAGACTACGGAAGCAGCATGAATAATCCTCGAATTGATCCCTAATCTTACTGCACGCAAACGCAGATCTACATGCGTGGTTGCTACGAGGGGATCACCAGGTACAAGAAATCCAACTCTCGCAGCGTTAGCCTTGGATAATATCGCCTCTTCAGCACCCTCCTCAACTTCCTGACGTGAAAGCACATGAACTTTCTTTCCCACCAGCCTCTCTAGGCTGTCTAACCTCAATCCGGGCATTCGACTCGTGTAAAACTCGGCGAAGAGCATGTCACATGATTGCGCCTCCCTCTGACCCCTAAGCGATAAACCGTACTCGTCGTGCAAACCTAACCCGATAAAAATCAGCTCGCCCAAGCATACTCACGTTGGCTAGAACTAGGGGCGAACAATACTTTAATGCCACTAAGTCAACTTGACGATTTCAGCGGGTCCGTAGCTCAGCCAGGCATCGAAACGTATGCCCTGAATAGGTAGAGCGGCGGACGCGGCGTCGGCCGAAGCTCTTAACCGGACGAGGGAGACCCGAAGGTCGAGAACCCGATTAGGGTCGACAAGGTTCAAATCCCTCCGGACCCGCCACTTTTTTCGTTCAAGAACGAAGCCCATAAGAGAATATCCTCAACCTAATCTTCCAGCGGCGCAAGTAATCTATAAGACGCTATCAAGAGCAGTCGGGGAAGGCTGTATGTGAGATGTGGGAGTACGGTGATAGAGCTTGGGCTTCGATTACAGTAGGTATAGCGGCTGGTGGCGTCGCTGGTCAAGGTTCACCAGGCAGGGATAATGAGCATAAGGGTTTGGCGGGCTGGAACTTTGCTGGCTTTGATTGGTACTTTGTGCTCGGAATAATTCTGGGCTACGACTTTATCGTAGACAAGTTTGGTCTATATG
>CAZAGP010000259.1:0-8492 GCA_964484575.1 uncultured Candidatus Bathyarchaeia archaeon
TATTAGAGTGTCGAAGGCTTTCTTCAGAATGAGTTCAACGTCAACACGCAGAAGCTCGTAATTAATAATTATCAAGGGCTTCTCGTAGAGCATCATCCTTTCTTTGAGTTGCCACTTAGATGTGACAAGAGTTGGTTGGAGTCCAAACTTCTCAACCATTTCATCGCGCCATTGCTCAAGAACAGCGTTGGGAGCGACTATGATTGCTCGGCCAGCTTTCTTCGCCTCAACTAGCCTGATTAATGCTGCAGTAGCACTCACGGTCTTCCCGAGACCCATCTCGTCAAAGATGCATGCTCTGCCGTCGTTTCGGAGGACGAAATCTACAGCTTTCCTTTGAAATGGGTAAAGTGTGACGTTGACTGCTTTCGGGGGAGTTAAGTAGGATAAGTCAGGCTTCGCTTGCGGAAAGCCTTCAAACGTGACTTTGATTCCTTGCTCTTCGAGGAGTTTACCCACTAGACTGGCTGAACCTGTCTGGCGGAGTCTATAGGAATCGTAGTAAGGACTCCAGACCAGGTATGTCTTGAGGGTCGTGTCATCAAGCAATTCTTTGATTTCATCATTCTTCTGTGACTTTATCCAGACATATCCTGCCGGGTCATAGTCAAAAGTCACAGCTCGATGTTCATCTATGATTTTACGTGCCTCGCGAGAGTAGGCGAGTTTGAACCCTGCTTGGAGGAAGGCTGCTTTGGCGGTTTGCGGATTTAGAGTGGGGGGATGGTGAAAGGTTCCGTCTTCAAACGGTGTTATGTCAACGAGAGTGCCGAACGTGGGTTCAGGAATGTGCGATGGTGGGCGTATATTCAGGGAGCCGTCTACTTTAATCCGTCTCGGCGTATCTTCAGCTTGCGGATTGCCTTGCAAGGTCCGGAATGTGTCCTCTGAATTCGAATCTACTAACGAACGTTATTCGGCCATATGAATGTCCTGATTGGTCGTGACGAGCGAAAATATGCTTAAGTTAGAACCCGTAACCCACAGAGAGGAGGGGTTAGTACGTGCCTGACGGTAAGACGCAGACTAAGAAAGATTCGCAGGAACCCAAAACTCAACAGGAACCGAAAAGCGAGGCCGATGAGAAGATTCTGCAACTGCAATCTAAGCTCAAAGAACTCGATAAAGCAAGGCAGGAGAATGAGCGTAAGGCCGCGGAATACTTCGACAAACTCCAACGGCTTCAAGCGGACATGGAGAACTTGCAAAAGATTACAAAACGACAGATAGAAACAATCACTAACCAGGCTTCAAGAGATTTGACTCTGAAACTTCTCCCTATACTTGACGCCTTGCGCCAGGCAGGTGATTTTGCTCGCAGGAATGAACCGTTGCCACATGAGGAGATTGCGGTCGGATTGGATTTGCTTCACCGACAGTTACTGGACGCACTCAAAGCGGTTGGAGTCGAGGAGATCACGTCAGTGGGTCAGCCTCTTGACCCGGAGAGACATGAGGTTGTTAATTCCATTGAACGCGACGACACGCCCGAGAACACGATCGTTGAAGAAGTGCGGAAAGGGTATCAACTTAACGGAAAAGTGCTGCGCACCGCCCTCGTTGTCGTAGCTAAGCCCAAAAGCCTCTCGAACGAGGTTAAGGAGAGCGAGGAGGAATCTCCATAACGTTTTTGAACTCCGTCACAGTTCCATTTGTTACTAAACGTAACAAGGAGTAGCATCATTTTGCCAAAGATCATTGGAATAGACCTGGGGACAAGCAATTCAGCAGCGGCAGCAATCATAGCTGGGCGTCCATCGATAATTCCAAGCGCTGAAGGAACCTCGGTGGGTGGAAAAGCATTTCCCTCCTACGTTGCGTTCACAAAGGACGGGCAGCTCCTCGTAGGCGAACCCGCAAGACGGCAAGCCGTCTCAAACCCTGAAGGCACAATCCAAGCCATCAAGCGGAAGATGGGAACGGATTACAAGGTCAATGTCTATGGCAAAGAGTATACGCCGCAGCAGATTTCCGCTTTCATCCTTCAGAAGATTAAGCGTGACGCTGAAGCCTTCCTAAGTGACAAAGTCGAGAAGGCTGTCATCACGGTTCCCGCCTACTTTAACGATAACCAGCGTCAAGCCACAAAAGATGCAGGCTCAATCGCCGGTCTTGACGTTGTCAGAATAATCAATGAGCCGACTGCAGCTTCACTCGCTTACGGGCTTGATAGGCCTGAAAAGGAAATGAAGATCATGGTCTTCGATTTGGGCGGCGGCACTCTAGATGTGACGATTATGGAAGTCGCCCCCTCTAAAGACGATACGGGTAAGGTTACTCCCGTGTTCACCGTGCTATCAACAAACGGCGACACTCAGCTAGGCGGAACGGACATGGACAATGCACTGATCGACTATGTCGCCAACGAGTTCAAAGCAAGCAACGGAATAGACCTGCGGAATGACAAGGTTGCGGTGCAAAGAGTACGTGAGGCGGCCGAGAAGGCTAAGATTGAACTCTCCACCGTGCTCTCAACCGAGATTAATCTGCCCTTCATCTCTGCAGACTCAACGGGACCGAAACATCTGACCATGACGTTGACAAGGGCTAAACTGGAGGAGATCGTGCGACCAACAATAGATCGATGTCGCGGCCCGATGCAAAGAGCTCTCGAGGACGGTAAACTGGCCCCCGGGGATGTTAACAAGATTATCCTAGTGGGCGGGCCAACTCGAATGCCAATCGTTAGGAAGTTTGTCGAAGATCACATGGGCAAAGAGGCGGAAAGAGGAGTTGACCCAATGGAATGCGTTGCTATGGGCGCATCCATTCAGGCTGGCGTCTTGGCTGGCGAGGTACGAGACCTCCTCCTCTTGGACGTGACTCCTCTGTCTCTTGGTGTTGAGACGTTGGGCGGAGTCGCGACTAAGATAATTGAACGGAACACGACCATTCCGACGAAGCGAAGTCAAATCTTCTCGACTGCAGCTGACATGCAGACGACGGTTACAGTTCACGTGCTTCAAGGAGAGAGGCCGATGGCGGCTGACAACGTTTCCCTGGGCATGTTCAACCTCACTGGAATCCCGCCGGCCCCACGAGGTGTTCCGCAAATTGAAGTTACATTCGACATCGACGCAAATGGTATCATTAACGTATCAGCAAAGGACCTGGCAACTAGTAGAGAACAGAAGATTACGATAACGGCCTCAACGAAGCTTCCTAAGGATGAGATAGAGAAGATGGTTAAGCAGGCTGAGCAATTTGCAGCGGCCGACCAAAAACGAAAGGAGGAGGTTGAAATCCGCAATCAAGCTGATAACGCCATTTACAGTGCAGAGCGACTCCAGAAGGAGTTAGCGGCGAAGATCACGAAGGATCAATCTGAGAAGTTATCCAAATGCATCGTGGCCCTGCGTGAAGCACTAGCCGGCAAAGAAATTGATCCCATCAAGCAGAAGATGGAAGAACTGCAAAAAGTGCTTCAGGAGATTGGGACGGCGGCGTATCAAAGCGTTTCTCAACAACAGCAACAGGCACCTCCGAATCAACCTCAACCTGAATCGCCTTCTGGAGGAAGCAAAAAGGACGCCGTAGACGTTGACTATAAGGTAGTGGACGATAAGAAGTAGAATTAACATTGCGGCAGATGGCGATTGTCAAAACGCGATTACTATGATATACTGAACATCCCGAAGACGGCGAGTAAGGATGAGATAAAGGCCCAGTACAGGAAACTTGCCCTTCAGTATCATCCTGACAGAAACAAAGCTCCAGACGCCGAAGAAAAATTCAAGGAAATCTCAGAAGCGTACGCAGTACTCTCCGACGACCAGAAACGAGGTCAGTACGATCAGTTCGGCCACGCGGGAATAGACTCCAGATACTCGTCAGAGGATATCTTCCGCGGAGTGAACTTCGATGAAATCTTCAGGGACATAGGATTCGGATTCGGCGGATTCGACTCCATCTTCAGCACGCTCTTTGGCGCTCGTCGAGCTCGAGGCCCACAAAGGGGACAAGACCTTCGATACGACTTGGATATCACACTTGAACAGGCATACAGGGGACTCACAAGAGAAATCGAAGTGCCTAGAAGTGAACGGTGCTCCGAATGCGGAGGTACCGGAGCTAAGCCTGGTAGTTCCCCGAAGAGGTGTACGGAATGCGGTGGAACAGGGCAGATTCAGCACGTTCAGGTAACTGGCTTCATGCAGTTTTCTCGAATTGAACCATGCCGGAAATGTCGAGGTCGGGGTGAAATAATTGAAAAACCCTGTAACGTTTGCCGAGGAACAGGACTAGTGCAGCAACATAGACGCATCAGCGTGAAGATACCGGCCGGGGTTGACAATGGCTCGCAGCTTATCCTCCGCGGAGAAGGAGATGCTCCAAATGGAGGAGGCCAGAAGGGGGATCTCTACGTCGTCGTCAACGTAATACCTCATCAGGTTTTTCAGAGAGAAGATAATGATCTTGTTTGCCACGTCGATGTGCCTCTATCGAGAGCCACATTGGGAGGGGAAGTTGAGGTTCCAACGTTGGATGGGCCTGCGCGAATATCAATGCCTGCTGGGACGCAAAGCGGTGCAATCTTCAGATTGAGAAAGAAGGGGATGCCAGGGTTACATTTCGGGCGAGGAGACGAGCTTGTGGTAATAAGGGTGAAGATTCCGACGAATCTGAACCGGCGACAGAAAGAGCTAGTTGAGGAACTTTCAAGGGAAGGTCTATAGTTTACCCTCTAGCGATCATGCTGAGAATTCTCGCGTGAATATTCTCGTTAGCTGCTACGACTGAGCCTCTGAACGCGTCCCATTTTGCTCCTGCGGAGTTTGTGACGCGGCCGCCCGCCTCCTGAACGATTAAGCAGCCGGCGGCGATCTCGTATATCGGCGAACGTTCAAACACTGTTACGAGGCCGTCGAACCTTCCTGATGCGACGGTGCAAAGGTTCATCGCGACACTTCCAGGTGATCTTACGCTTCGCGTAAATCGGTAGAGCCTCTTCTCCAAACCTAACGGATCAGGAATAAGTTGTTCCGGATTCCACCATTCGAATATGACGGACGCGCCTTTCAAGGATGTTGCGCGAGAAACATGAATGCGTTTACTGTTTAGATAGGCACCTTTACCTGCAGTCGCTGTGAACATTTCGTCAAGGACGGGATTGTAGATTGCGCCTGCGATGGGCTTGCCTTTCAAGAGACAGCCGATTGAGACGGCAAAGTATGGAATACGCTTGGCATAGTTCATCGTTCCATCTAACGGGTCAACGGCCCAGATGATCTCGTTAGATCCTAAGTTGATTTTACCCGCTTCCTCAGAAACCACTGTACTTCTGATTCGGCTCTTCCTAATTCGTGATAGAATGAGTTGCTCCGCTTTCTTGTCAGCGTTTGTGACAATGCTGCCAGGGTAGTCGAACTTACGTTTCACAGAGATTCTTCCTCCGTTAAACAACTTGAGCAGTTCTCTTCCTGCTTGCTCCGCGGCTTCGGCTGCGGTCCGCTCAAGTTGATGTTGAACGTCCATAGTTTTCCTCTCATTATCCTGCTTGTAATCCGTCTACCAACGCTGCTTGACTGTGTCCAAGCCACGATTCCAACACTTCTGTAATGAAGATTAGCATTCCAGCCAGTATGAGTACTAATCCAAGAATGATCGTCACGATTAAGCCGAAGGTAGACCGAGTCATCCTAACCCATAAGGATAGGCTAGCGACTATCGATCCGACGAGAATCAGACCCAGCGCGATTGCCTTTCTCATTTGAACGGATTCCGAATGAGCCTATTCTTGTGAGCCTTTAAGTTTCACTCAATTCAATGCGCGAATAAACAACCATGATTAGCTCAGAGAAGCTTTATTTCGTGTTTGCTCTGAACGACGTTTCAGGTAATCTCGTTGATCGTACTCGGTGGGTCGTCCTCAGAGAAGCTTGCAAGCAGCGTGGCGAGCGAACTCAGTTTAACGCCAGGCAAGGCGGAAATTAAGAGGTTCCCCGACGGTGAGAAGTATGTCAGAGTTCTGAGCGAAGTAAAAGATCAACACGTTGCCGTAATCCAATCGATGCATCATACACCAGACGATTTTCTTTTCGAGTTACTTCTGTTAGTTGACACGCTGAAAGATTTGGGGGCTAAGAAAGTAACCAGTTTCATTCCGTACTTCGCTTACGCGAGGCAAGACGAACGATTCAAACCCGGCGAGGCACTTAGTTTCAAGATTGTAAGTAAACTGATTGAGGCTGTCGGAACGGACGAGATCTACACGATTGACATGCATCAACATAGGGTGCTAAAATCTACTGACGTTTTCAGGATTCCCTCACACAACCTATCGGCGATGCCGTTACTCGCAGATTACGTGAGGAGGGAGGGAAAGTTGCATAATCCGTTGGTGATCGGGCCAGACGCTGAAGCTGAACAGTGGGCTAAACTGGCTTCTGAGACTCTGGGTACTGATTACGATGTTTTCACAAAGAAACGGTATGCGGCCGATAAGGTGGAGGTTAGCCCGAGGAGCGCCAATGCTAAGTTGCGTGATATCCTGATCGTGGACGATATAATTAGTACGGGAGGGACGATCATCGAAGCCGCAAGAATCCTTCATGCACAAGGCGCAAACCAAATTGAAGTGGCCTGTACCCATCCAATACTAGCGACTGACGCGCTGACACGAATCAAACAGGCTGGTGTATTGAACGTGATCGGAACGGACACAGTGCCGGGACCGATAAGCTATGTTAGTGTTGCTCCCCTAATAGCCGAGCATCTTAGGAAGGCTTCTGTCTGATTTTCACCTGATCAAGATACTTCATCAACGTTTCCCGGTTCGGGCTACCTCTTGTCTCAGGTTTAGTCGCCTTTAACCCAGCGGCGCAGCTCCCCCACTTGAGCGCCTCTAAGTCTGACAATTCTTCAGATAATGCCGCAGAGAAAGCTCCTAGAAACGCGTCACCGCAACCCACAGTGCTAGTAACCTTCAAATTCAGCGCCTGCAGGTCGAGAGGTTCGCAGTACACTTCCTCTTCCGCACCGAACTCTATCGAACCTCTTGCTCCAAGCTTCGTAACCACCTTCAACATTGGATTATCCTTTCTCAATATTTCAGCAGCCTTAGCGGAATCCTCTGTCCCAGTTAGGTGCCTGACCTCTGACTCGTTAGAGACGAGAAAGTCCGTGTTCCTTAGAATTGGTTGCAGTCCAACTAATCCCATCTCTGATTTGACGCCGGGGTCAAAAGCCACACGTATGCCGAACTGTTTCGCCATTTCAGCCAGTTTGATCGCTGTCTCAAGCGGGGGATCCATTATTGTGACCACTGATGCTTGCGAGATTAGCCCTCTACGAACGGGGTCCTCCAAATCCTCAGGCGTGATAGTTGCGTTGGATCCGAAATGGGTGTAAATCTTGTTTTCACCACTCTCATCAACGACGACATATGCTTGCCCAGAACGCCGATCTTTCGCATGCTTCAGCCCTGCGACGATAACTCCTTCCTGTTTGAAAATTCGAACCTGCTCCGCAGCGATGGAATCGTTTCCCAAGGCTCCCAGAATTGCAGCCCTATCGCGACCCAGCAGTCGCGCGGCCGCAACCGCAGTGTTCCCGGCTTTTCCACCGGGCACTTCACTAATTTGATGAACGACAGCTTCCTCACCAGCATCTGGGAATCGCTTCACGAAAAGTAAAGTATCCCAGTTGATTGCGCCAATGACGATTGGCCCCTTCATTCTGGATCGCATCGGATATTCGATTACGTTTAGAATCTAACATCGTTCAAACATAAATCACAATCGCTCAGTCCCGATCCCATCAATGTCAGCATTGACACAGAACATTAATACGTTCTGTGGGCTTCACTAATTTTACCGGTGAAGCAATCCCTCATGACTCAATCGAAGAGAATACCTGTCTTCGTAAGAGATGCCACCGGTCTCGTTAGGTCCTTATCCTTCTTTGACGCGTTCTTCAGCAATCTTGCAGTGATCAACATTGCCAGCGCCCTCACCTTCCCCGTTCTTCTAATCGCCTTCTCTTTTCCCGGCGCCTCAATTCCGCTTTCACTCTTGATTACGCTCTTTCCGATCCTAGTGTACAATCTATTGTATTCATCGTTTTCCAAGATGATGCCGCGATCTGGCGGAGATTACGTTTTCATCAGTAGAGGCTTGAACCCGATTCTCGGCTTCGCGGCGAACTTCTCCTTCGTCATGTGGAACATTTTCTGGATTGCCGTCTATTCCAATTGGGTCCCGACAATCGGATTAGGACCGTTAATTTACACTCTGGGATTGCAAACTAATTCAAATTCACTAATAGCCATCGGTGGACAGCTCGCGACGCCGACTGTCGGCTTCATAATCGGGACCCTGGTGATAATTATCATCACGACAGCATCAATCGTCAGTACTAAGAATGTTATGAAACTCCAGAATGGGTCCGTCCTGATAGGAATTGCCGGCGTCGTGTTAGGCCTTGCAATTCCCCTGCTTCAACCTCACAGTTTTGCAAACTCGATTTCGAGATTCGTCTCATATCAGAAAGTC
>CAZAGP010000260.1:0-2778 GCA_964484575.1 uncultured Candidatus Bathyarchaeia archaeon
CCGACCTTCACTAACGGGACTCCTAGCTAGGTATTCCTTAACGGATTCAGGGTTCATCACATTGCAGCGTCGGTCTACCGTCTTCAAAACCTGCACCGCTGACTGGCAGGTTGACTCCTTGAACCCCTGCTTCCGTAACCAGAATCCATGAGCAAGGATGTCTGACACGTTAGAAAGTGTCGTGGGCACAGGTAGTGGCGCCGCCGGCAGGGATCGAACCTGCGACCAACGGGTTAACAGCTTCAGCCCCTCCGATGTAGGGTCCGCTGCTCTTACCACTGAGCTGTCGTCTGCGCGGTTAAGCGCGTACGGCGGCTAGTGTGCGCGTTCGGCGGCTGATGAGCCAAACTCGATATGAGTTTAATTAGTTATTGGTCGGTGGCCAGTCAATTTCCCGTTTGCAATTTCCCGCAGAAGGCGCATCTGCCCGCCGTCTCGGGAATCAGTGATCCGCATGATTTGCAGTGAACCAATTTCTCCAGCTCAATGATCGGTTCACTCTTCTCTCTCTTCAACCGTCGCAGCGTAAACCAGATTATCGTAAGAATGATAGCTACGAATACGATCAGGAGGAGGGTCAAACTTAACATGGTGTGGACCGTACAGGTTCGATGCTGAAACTAGTCAGATGAGTCGTATTAACATGAATCATATGCATGAAGGTTTCCGCAACCTTAGGAATGTTGATGACGCATTAGCCTGTTTCCTTCGGTCCGCGCGTAAGCATCATGTTGAGACGGAACGGGTTCCCGTGTCCAGAGCTCTGGAAAGAGTATTGGCGGATGATGTTCTGGCGGAATTTGATGTTCCCCGTTCTGATCGCTCTATCGTTGACGGATTCGCTGTGAAGTCGACTGACGTGGAGGGAGCCTCAGAGGTTAACCCGCACGTTTTGAGAATAACGGGTGAAAGTAGACTGGGGGAAGCATGTAGAGGCGATGTGAGGCTTGGCTGCGCATTCGCTATTGCGACGGGTAGCATAGTTCCTGAGGGAGCTGACTGTGTCATCCCTGTTGAGGATGTTCGCAAACTTTCCGGACGTCGAATCGCCGTTACCAACCCAGTGAAGCGAGGGTTCAATATTCTCCGCAAGGGCGAGGACGTTAAACGCGGGAAGCTTGTTCTGAGGAAGGCGCATCGACTTCGAGCGCAGGATTTAGGCGTGTTGAAGGTTCTCGGGTTAAAGAACGTGCATGTTATCAGGCGACCGCGAGTGGCTATTCTCTCAACCGGGAACGAGCTCGTTGAAACAGCCCGTTCGAAGTCGTCGAGTAAGATAGTTGACGTTAATCGGCTGAATCTTTCCGCTAAGATCATGCAGCTGGGTGGGACTGTAATCGATTTCGGGATCGTGAAGGATCAGGAGGAGCTTATCAAACGAGCGCTTGCGAGTGCTTTGAAATCCTCTGACATGGTACTCGTTAGCGGGGGCTCTTCCGTTGGGCAGAGAGATCTGGTTCCTTCTTGCATTAACGCGGTTGGAAAACCCGGCATGCTGGTGCACGGCGTCGCGATGAGGCCAGCAATGCCTACGGGTTTAGCGTCAGTAAACGGGGTTCCCGTGATCTCCATTCCAGGCTTCCCAGTCTCCGCCATGTTCGCCTTTCTTATCTTCGGCAGTCCAATGTTAGCTAAACTGTCCGGGGCGAAAGCGACTCCGGAGGCTAAGTTGCAGGCGAAGACTTTGCAGGTGATTAAGGGTGTGAAGGGTTTTCGGACGTTCGTTCGAGTCGTCCTGAACAAGACCGAGGCGGGTTTCACTGTGAGGCCGATAGGTTCGCAGCGTGCTTCGGTGATGATGAGTATTGTGGGCGCGGACGGGTTTGTTGTTGTTCCTGAGAGGGCGGGTGTAATTTCGAGAAGGCGTCTTGTGGATGTGACGCTTTTCCGGTAACTTACTTCTTAGACTGCTCCTTTGCTGCCCTGATTCTTCTAACTTCGCCGGCTAGTGACCGGAGGAGTTCCGTTCTTGGTCCCTGTTTGGGGACGGTTATGTACCCGGTTTTTTCCCACCAGTTTCTTGGCCTTGATTTCTGCGGCGTGGTTTCCGCTGGTATTGAGAGTCGACGTGAGGCTTCAACTAGCTCGTCCAGTCTTGGGGCTTGTACACTCTGGCCTTTAGGTATCTTTCTTCCTTGAAGCCTAGTTTTTGTGGAGTCTAGGTTTGCTGGCCAGATGAGGATTTTTCCGTCAAGCTTCATGACGGGGGCCGCTGCTTATTTTGTTCCTTGTATTAGCACGGCGTTTATGATTCCATGCTGGCCTGGTCGGGATGTGACGAGTGCTTGCCCAAGCGGGGTGTCGACAACGGCGCCTTTCGTTATGACTCCTCTTCTTTGGTAGTCGACGTTTGCCGGGTTCTTGACGACGCTCCGAATCTCCGTCTTCTGACTCTTTCCGGTGGCTGGGTCAGTGACGTTTACGGAGTTGACTGATAATGCTCGGAGTTTCAGGTTGTTTCCTCGTCCACGTTTCTTAGCTATGCGAGGTTCACCGACGATTGTCTCAGCCGGGTCGCTGCCCATCTCGAAAGCTCTCTTTCCGCGGAAGATGTGTTTCTTGCCGCCGCTCTTCTTACGTTTATGAAGGTTTCCGTGCCATTGGGGCATTCAAACATTGACTCCGAGTTTGAGATTTGCTTGAGAGGCAAGGCGTCGTTCATTTAAGTATTGTTGTAACCGCTCTTCGTGCCAGGGCCGGTCGGTGCCTGGGTGCTTATTGGTGATTTCTGCGGTTCTTTCGTCTGGGTTACTGCAGTCTTTTCGGATTTTAAATGTA
>CAZAGP010000261.1:0-2741 GCA_964484575.1 uncultured Candidatus Bathyarchaeia archaeon
GCAGACATAGTTTGATCTAACGATGACAGCAAGATCCGCCGAGTCCAGGTCCTCGAAGCCAAACGGACTAATGTTTGAGCTGTCACCTATCATTATGTTTGACAATCCGCTACGTCTTCGCAGTTCCAGAATAGTGGTCGGCGAAAGTGATCCTGTCAGTTTAATTCCGCTGAGATCAATCTTTGGCGTATCGTAGAAGTATCGTATCAAGAATAACCCCAGGGTATCCGTCTTCATCATCGGGTGAACGCTTGCTCCTAACCTCGCGAGCGCAAGAGTACAGATTGCGGCATTTCCTCCAACCTCCAGTGTTTGAGGAACATCGGAGATTTCGCCGCCGCCTCTCGATGCAATATTCAACATTCTGCGCGTCAGTGTTCTCGCATCAAAGTCGCATATCAATGAATGATCCAAGAAGAAGTCAGGCATTACGACGACGTTCAAATCAGATTCTACGTTTTCTAACTTCTCAAGTACTTTTTGCCGAATATCGTCATAATGTGAGTTACCCTCCCGCATGAGAACCGAATGGTTCTTCTCGATTAGCACCTATAAATCCAAGTTCCATACGGTTCAGCTCAGACCTTAGAGCGTGAAATGACTGATGACCGAGCATATTCTGATGCAGGAACTATGCGATCAGCCGAACGCGATACGTAACACTATTGATGCAGAGATTGGGGAGATTGATACCACCGCGCGCTATCTGAGAAGAAGGCGAATCAATCTCTTCGGGATGGGTTCATCGTACTTCGCATCACTATACGCAAGTTATCTGCTTTCAGAGTTTACCCGCAGTTCGGCAGCGAACCATTTGGCGTCTGAATTCATTCACTATTCCTCAGCAATCCCAACAAGAGAGGTCTGTATCGCACTGTCCCAATCTGGTGAGAGCGTTGAGACGGTTAAAGCAGTTCGACTTCTGAAGAAGAAAGGCAACTTCGTTCTTGGTGTGACAAACGAACCGGGAAGTACACTTGCAAGACTCGCTGACCGAATTATTCTGACCCACGCGGGTAAAGAGAGAGCGAGCTCAACGAAAACGTTCGCATCAACTCTGGCAGTTTTGTACTGCCTCAGCGTTGCGCTAGCCGCACACGATAATCAGATCAGCGATCGGAAGAGGGGGATGTTCCTAGAAAGACTAATGAAAATGACGCGGAATATGGATTTGATGTTAGATGCCTGGGATAGAGATGCGCGATCGCAATCGAGCAAGTTGGCTGACTGCCGGGCAGCGATGACAATTGCTAGAGGGCCAAATTTGGCCGCGGCGCTGCAAGGCGCTCTACTCTTGAAGGAAGTGGCTAAAATTCCAGCTGAAGGCATGTCATCAGGGGAATTCGCTCATGGACCCGTTGAGATCCTCTCTGATAGAATTAGTGTAATGATTCTTGGAGGAGGACGAACGTCCAAGCTGCAGCACCAGCTTGCGCTTCGCTCGAAGGCCCTTCACGCAAAAGTCCTAATGATTACTCCTGGTCAAATAGATGACGTGGATTCCATTGACTGTGGCGAACGCGACGAGTTTCTTGCTGTATTTAGCTGCTCGGCGCTGCTCGAGCTCCTAGCTTATAACACGGCGCTCAAGAAGCGACTCAACCCGGATAGCTTCAAGTTCATTCAAAAAGTGACGACCAGAGAATAGTCCCCGACTGTCAGCGCTATACCGCCTCTGAGTCTTAATGAGATTACGTAAATATTACTAAGATATGATTTTTCAAAGCTTAATATCCCCTAGTTGATCAGGACGCTCTAGCTTGAACCCATTTCGTTACATCTTGCGAAGGATTCTCTTCGGGATAGCAGTGCTCATGGCTGTCGTGACCGTAACCTTCGTCCTCTCACGAAGCTTGGGAGGAAACATTGTGGTCGCATGGCTCGGGAAGGGAGCTGCTATGCATCCGGAACTTGCAATCCTGTACGCGAAGAAATACCATCTGAACGATCCGATTCCCGTCCAATACTATTATTATCTTCTCAACCTTCTGCAAGGCAATTTGGGTTTCTCCCCGTCACGCGGCTTTGAGCCTGTGGCTCAAGTCATTGCAGAAACGCTTCCACTCACATTGCAGATTGCCATTTTCGCTTTTCTGATCTCTTTGGTGTTGGGCGTGTTGTTAGGTGTACTCTCAGCTAAGTATCAGCATAGAACACCCGACACGTGCATTCGAGCGTTCTACTTAGGCGGGTATTCTTCACCCCCTTTCTTCATCGCACTTATCTTACTGATCGTATTCGCGTTTTGGCTTCAGTGGCTACCTAGCGGGGGCGCGTTTGATGTTTCACTTACTCCTCCAACCGTAATTACTGGTCTGCCAATGCTTGATGCCGCAATTGAGGGAAATACGCCCTACCTTCTTAGCGCCTTACAACATCTTATTCTCCCGAGTCTTGCACTAGCACTCGTTACCTTCGGAGTCCTCACGCGCGTTCTGCGGAGTTCCCTGCTTGACGTTATGCACGCAAACTACATCCGGACGGCAAGAGCTAAAGGCCTAGATGAAAATGTCGTATTCTTCAAGCACGCTCTCAGGAACGCTATGATTTCCGTTGTCACGATTTCTTCGCTGATGATTACGTGGCTTATCACTGGGACGATATTCGTTGAAAACATATTCGCTTACCCTGGGATGGGACAGTATCTCGTTACTGCGTTAGCGGCGGAAGACTATCCTGGCATACTCGCCGTCACCATAGTATTTGCTGTGATCATTGTAATTACGAACTTGATTGCTGAT
>CAZAGP010000262.1:0-8269 GCA_964484575.1 uncultured Candidatus Bathyarchaeia archaeon
AGAGTAAGTCTGCAGACTGCGATTTTTTGGATCATCCTACACTGATGAGTGTAAGCCTGGTTTGACTGATGTTGCTGGCGTCGATCGGCTGCATAGTACCGTTTGAAGCCGTATTGTCCTGTAAAGTAGGCGAGCTCGATGTAGCTACGAGTCATCGGATTCAGAGTCGTTTCAGGTCATAGGTCCTGTTTGCGTCTTCCATTCTTAGCTCATACAGAATTCGTGAGGTGGGATCGAGTCTTGATGGGAGAGCTTGATGTTTTGACGCTACGCGCGGCCAATTCTGATATGAGTAAGAGATTACGTGAATAGGTCCGATTTCAGCATTCTGTGAACAGTATCAGAATTGCGCTATTTCAGCGAATCGAGGCGAATAATCGTTTCAGATCTTTGGAGTTTCATGTGTTGAACTGATTTCCGTTTGCCGTGCCATTATCATTTGATTAAGATGGCTACAAAAGCTCGACAAATCGTCATACAGCGCTCATCAAAGATAGGGAAGATACCTAGAGAAGACTACTACGCCGAGCGTCAGAAAAGATGGGTGTGGGTGTTTCCGAAAATTGATAAGCACTCCACGCTCAGTCAGATTGTGGATCTTGACGTTTTCTTCACCATTCTATTCCCTCATAGCGTGAAGAAACAAGCCGTTGCAAAAGCCATCGTCCAGATAATGGTTGAAGAGAAACATCCAATGTACCTTAGGGACCTGCACTTTAAGATATTAGAGAGGACCAAAGTCAGTGCACAGACCCTTAGTGACACCTACAAAGCCATGCTCCGCAGCGGCCTTCTTGAGAAGAAGTACCGAAATGATCCAACGAACCTAAGCTTGCAATTTGCCAATCGATTACGGGATCTTGCGAGTTACTGGGAGAATTATCTCGCCGCCAAAATTCTTTAGCGCTCCAATTTGTTGGAGAGTTACGGATCTCTCCAATTAATTGGATCACGCCGTATATCGCGAGTCAGGGCGCTTCTGCGCAGCCTGCAACGCTTGTGGCTGAGGGATAGGTGGTAACGGCGGCGGAATGCTAAGGCTTCTGGATAGCAATATTGCATCAGCAATTGCGGCGTTCGAAACCGCTTGAATTAACTGCGCGGGGGGTGGCTGCTTAGCGTCATGCTCCTCAACTATCTTCCTCATATCCTCAGCATCACCGGAAATCTTTGCTTTTCCTTTAATGCTAATTTGTGCGATAGGCGGTGTGAAGCTAACCGTAAAGACGAAAGGCGCCTCCAGCGTTCCGTCAGTACGTTGTCCTATATCTAGCATATTGATGTTGACTCCTATCTGCACTTGTTGCGGCAGAGCGCGGTCAACTTCCCACAATCTCTCGGCCGAGAGATTCGTCATGTAAATGTTCATCTGAATCAAGATTGGTTGGTCTCCTCGCCATCTGAGTTACCTTCGCGTTTTAAATCTTGGCAAGATGGGCATTCCGTCCCAGTGTGCACCATAGGCTGAACCTGAAAAGCAAAATCACAATAAACGTACAATTGCCATTGCGCCAAAACGCCTGAAGAAGCAACGCCAGAGACGTGAGGTTGAGGGCTGTCCAGCGGTGTCCGATGAATACGCACGGTGTCTTGACGTGGGAGTAGACGAAGTGATGGAGGTGAGGATGGGTGTTGGGGATATTTGCAAGTGCAATCTAAGAAAGGCGACGAGGAAGAGTTTTGATCGAATCCAATGTGCTTTTAAGAAAACGGAAACATTAGGATGCCGGTCATAAAGATGAATTCCAAGCAAATTGTTGCTGCGATTTCGACGATTCTACTTCTTGTAATTCTAATCTATCCTGCGTTAGCCTCGGGCACCTTGTCATTTTCGTTAGAGTCCAAAACCATCCCTAAGGCTGATCATGTGATTATCACAATCACAGGTATTTGGGCACATAGACAGGGTCAATCTCCGAATCAAGGGTGGGAGTTGGTCGTTAACTCAACGAAGAGTATTGATCTCATGTCGTTACTGACTTCGCCCGATGTAGTTAAAGGGAATGCGCCTGTAGCTACCTATGATAGCCTGAGGGTCGACGTATCAAACGTGACGTGGGTGTTCAATGGGACGTCAAGTAACCCTCAACTAGAGTCCGACCAATTGACTTCTAACATACTGTTTACAGTTAGATCTTCACAGAACCTACCACTAATCATCGTCATAATTGGCCGGTCCGACATCTTACAGGGTCAGCGTTTTTTTGCTGCTACTCTAAACACTACGCTATTGAATGGCCAATAGACTCTTAGCGTGAAGCCACAGATAACCTGATACAATTCTTGGGTGACGGTCGATGGGTGTAATAGGGCGGGACCAGTTAACAAAGCTAATCCAAACTTACAATTGTATTCATCCTTTCGACTATGCATTGTTAGATGGCGATGGGTATGTGCTGACAGTGCGGGATGAAACCACCTTACATTATCTCGAGCACAGAAATGTTGTCTCCTACGAGGTGGTCTTCACTCCACCGAACTTTGTTTCTCATCTTACTGCGAAGAGCAAGTACGGACGTATGGGTCTCTCTTTCCTAAACGCGGCTAAGGTTCACAGTGGCTTTATCGGAAGGCTAGCTTTAGAGCTTGTCAACTTAAACAATGGTCGTCTACCGATAACGATCAAACGTGGAGATCCACTTATGCACATTGAATTCATTTCTCGCGAAGGGGGACCTTCTCCCTACAAAGGAGATTACATGTTTCAGTATATGACGGATGACGAAGTTGAACTGTACACTGGAACTCTAAGGGAACATTTTAAGGGTCTTTTCGACCCGGCGTTACTTGAACGAGTCAGTAAAGAGAGAGTTCGTGGGTAAGGGCTACCTTCGGCCAAGCGCTGCACGCTTTCTTCGGGCTCTGTAACTTAGTTGAAGCCAGATAGCTGCTACGACAGTCAATCCGACAATTCCCGTCATTATCAATTCCCTATGTCCGGTGCCCGTGTCGACAATCACGGAATCTCCAGCAGTCCTGGCTAATCCGGCTGCGACGACCTCCGCCGTGTAACTGTAGTCAGCGAAGACTGCGAACGTACTGTTAAGACCTTTAGTCACCTTGATTGATGATGCGAGCATGGGCGCTGGCCAGTAGCGCCACGTAGTGGTGTCATTTTGCAGATTGTAAGTATAATTCCACTGACTCAGGGAAACATTTAGCGGCCTGAAGTCAAACAATGTTACGTTGCCAGCCTGATCTGCTGCTTGAGCACCTGATATGGAGACATTATTCGAGAAGAAGGTTACACCGCTAACTGTTGCATTGGGTTTACCGATATAGCGAGTTGCGTTGACATAGTAATCGTATACAGGTCTAAAATATCTTCTTCCAACCGTGTTGTAACTCATATTCCCGATCCGCAAGTCATTGTCTACGTAATATGCCTTCCAATCAGTTGTAGTATTCATTATGTCTCCGTTCTGAATTGTGACCCCTGACACACTAACGGAGACTGTCACGTTGAGCCAACTGGCTCTGGAAGAAACTGCAACGGACAGATTTGACATAGCGGCCATTGTATCAACACCTTTCAATGCAGTTGTAAATCCCGCCATGAGTTCAGAGTCGGTTGAACCATTCAGCGTGGTGCTGACGTCAGGCAACTTTGTCATATTTTGATGCAATGAGAGCGTCATAGTTGATCCTATTAATCCATCATGGATTGTAAGTGTGACATGAGAGGCATGAACCGGCACACCCATAAGCGATACAAGGACGAGTACCAGAATGAGTGCTGATTTGTATCGCATTGTTTCGCACTGCTCTCGCTTAGAGTATTGCAACCAGAATAATGATTGGTATTTAAAGTTCAGGCGGCGTATCAGAAAAAGCTCAGTGACAGAATCATCATTCTAAGTGATTCATTCACGTCCACTTTGGCTTCGGCACTGCAATTTATCGTTCATCGGTATGCTATGAACTCCTTTCCCAAGAGCTCGCGTGCTAGGATTATTTTCATGACTTCCGTCGATCCTTCTGCGAGCATGTACGATCGGACACCCCGCAGCCCCATTTCGAGAGGGCAATCTAGTGAATAACCGAATGCGCCAAACCATTGCAACGCGTCATTAATTGCTTCAAAGGCTACGACAGGTGCCATCATCTTAGCTTCTGCGATAGCTTTGCTAACATTAAATCTACTGATTTTGTTGTCGTGCTGAGATCTTTCGAAGAGCCAAAGACCGCGGTATGCTAGGAGGCGGGCGGCATCGACACGAGCGAAATCTTCAGCGAGTTTGAATTGCACACCCTCGTACCGACCTATTGGCTGACCAAACGCTTTTCTCTGTTTGATGTACTCTATTCCCGCGTCTAACGCAGCCATTGCTGCACCTGTACATACTGCTGATATGATTGCTCGTGCATAGTCGAATCCCTCCATCGCATAATAGAATCCCTTATTCTCTTCACCGAGCAAATTTTCACTAGGAACTCGTACGTCTTTCATTGTGAACCCTCCGGTCGACATTCCACGACGACCCATCTCTTCCAGCAATGTTGTCGAGATGCCTTCCGTATTAATCGGAACATAGAAGAATGACAGTTTGTGCCCTGTGTCGCCACTCGTCTTGGCGAGGACAAGATACCCCCCGCCCTCGGGCATTTGCTCCTTAGCTTCTCTCACGCCGCTGATGTACATTTTTTCACCGTTTAGCACGTACTCGTCTCCATCGCGCTTAGCGGTGGTGCTCATGTTTTGAAGGTCCGAGCCTACACCCGGTTCAGTAGTAGCGATGCCAAGAAATGATCTTCCGGATGCAATCTTGGGCAGTGTCTTCTTCTTGAGCTCGTCAGATCCAAACTTGTTCAACACGTGGCTCCACGAGACGGGCACAAGGTATAGCACGGCGGTTGAACAGCTCAACTCTCCTCTGCCGATTTCCTCTCCTGCAATACCTGCCGAGATGGCATCAGCACCAGATCCACCAAATGTAGGTGAAATTGATAACCCGAATAGTCCCATTTTGCCCAATCCGTCGATGACCGAGTCTGGCATTCTGCCCTTACGTTCCATTTCGCGTGAAAAAGGCTTGAGACTCTTGTCACAAAATTCTCTAACAGATTTTCGGAACAACTCATGTTCGGGGCTGAAGTCGAAATCCATTCACTCTTCCTCCCAATGACATTCGATAGAGAGAATATGGCTTCTTAGTACTTAGAATATAAGCCCTATAAGACTGCAAGCTCAACTTAGCGAACTATTGTGCCAACAGGAACGTCATCTTGTACAGTGAGCCAGATCGGTTTCCCGTTCAGATCCGCGGCTAGCAGCATTACTTCGGACTTTATGTTCGCTATAGTCTTCGATTCCATGTTAGTAATTACAATTACCTTTTTTCCCATAATGTCCTCTGGAGAGTAATATTGCGCACCTCCTGCAATTGCAGGCGCGCGCCTATCACCTATATCTACTTCTACTTTCATTATTTTTGTGAGTCCAGGTATTCTTTCGGCCGTAACAATTTTGCCCACCTTGAATGAAAGTTTTTCAAAATCCTTGATGGTTACTGACATTCTCTTTCGTCTCAACTACTGAATAGCTGTATCAGTTGCTCGGCGATTTGAGTGCTTTCGAGGCGCTGACATTCAGTAGTCTGCGCCCCTATATGCGCAGTACAGACCACGTTCTGAAGCCCGATCAAGTTTTTTTCCCAATCGTCGACTGGCGGTTCTTTATGGAACACATCTAAGCCTGCGCCCGCAAGCTTGCCGCTGTTAAGAGCTTCAAGAAGTGCTCGTCCTTCGACAATATCTCCTCGCGATGCGTTCACCAGCATTGACCCTTTCTTCATTTTCGAGAACGATTTTCCATTGATGAGATGATGAGTGCTTTGAAGGTAGGGCACATGTATCGACACGATATCACTTTGTGCAAGAAGATAGTCCAGGTCACATACGACAATTCCTGTTTGTCGAGCTCTCTCTGTGAAGTCTATGACATCGTAGCCAAAAACTCTGGACCCGAAACCTTGAACGGCAATTCGGGCAACTTCCAAGCCGATACGTCCTGCTGCTCCAATGATTCCAATTGTTTTAGATTTCAGTTCACTCCCCATCAGTTCGCTCTTCACCCACCTGCCCTCCTTGATTGTTCGGTCGGCGTATGGAATCTTGCGAATGAGAGCAAGCATTAGGCCGATAGTGAGCTCAGCTACGCCTGTTGTTGGGGCCGCTGGCGTTGAAATGACTTTGATCGATTTCGCTTTTGCAGCATCTAAGTCAATGTTATCTAAACCAACTCCCGACCGTGCTACAACTTTCAGTCTAGATCCATTGTTCAGGACAGTCGCCGTGATCTTCGTTCTACCTCGGACGATGACAACCTCAAAGTCAGCGATTCGAGATTGAAGCTGCTCGGCAGTAATCGAGACATCTTCCTCGACCTGAAATCCTGCCTTTCGTAGAAGAGAAGGGCCGTCTGGATTGATAGGATCACAAATGAGAATCTTCGTCAACCGGATCATCCGCACATTCTGGCTCTCGCGTCAGTTAATATGATCTGTCCGTGAATTTCAAGGGTGGGTTAATCTCAATAGTGCTCGGGTTTCGGAGCAGGACCTTGTAGTGACCAACAGTACGAACGAATCCGGCAAGGGCATGGTTCAAGGCAGCATGGAAAACTTATCTGAATCACTTCTTTGCACTCAAAGAAGCGGCGACATTTAATTATCTCGAAGTGATACGCTGAGCACATCGTCTTTGACGACACTTCAAAACGGATTAGGTATCATCGATGACACTCCACCATCCTGATCTTGAACCGTTGATTCTTGTCAACTTCAAGACATACTCGGAAGCTACAGGTAAGAAGGCTTTAGCCTTAGCTCGAAAGATCTTTGAGATCGGTAACCAGACTGGAGTAAAGGTAGCTGTCGCTCCTCAATTTTGCGACATCAGTCAAATTGCGATTGAAGTTGGTGTCCCCGTATTCGCACAACATATAGATGCGTTTGGGCCGGGAGCGTACACAGGCCATGTCACTGCGGACTCGGTGAAAGCAGCGGGAGCTACGGGCACTCTGCTGAATCATTCCGAACGCACGATCAAGCTCGCTGATATCAATAGTGCCATTATTCGTTCCCGCGATTCAGGACTACTGACGGTGGTATGTGCGGCTAACGTGGACGCAACTGCAGCCGCAGCGGTAATGATGCCCGACATGGTAGCTATCGAACCTCCGGAGTTAATTGGGACAGGTAGGGCAGTGTCAAAAGAGAGACCAGAGATAATTTCCAACGCAGTTAGAAAGATCCGAAAAGTCAATGAGGACATCAGAATCCTCTGTGGCGCTGGCATTACGACGGGCGATGACATCTACGCCGCCCTCAAGCTAGGGGCCCAAGGCTTTCTAATTGCCAGCGGCGTTGTGCGAGCTCCGGACCCCGCACGCGTTATGTCTGATTTTTGTGAAGCGGCCAATCGATTCGCCGAAGCGAGTAAATGAGGTCGGTTACGATTCATGACGTCTAGCAAATCCAACGTTGTCAACAACTTCAAGACAATTCTTGACGAAAAACGTCGGATAGTGAACAAGCGGATTGACGAATTGCTTGCCGCGACGGGGTTTGCGCAAAGTGAAGCAAATGAACTTGTAAAGTATACATTTCGAACAGGTGGAAAGCGCCTCCGCCCCGTGTTGACTCTGCTTGCGTGCGAAAGTGCATCTGGCGAATCCAAACTGGCAATTGATGGGGCCGTTGCAATGGAGTTTCTGCATGCCGCGTCAATCGTTTTCGACGATTTGATCGATCGACATCGAGTCAGACGAAATTTGCCCACAACCCAGCACGCTTTCGCTGACGATAAGGCGATTAGTGCAGGATTGTTCCTCGCTTCCAAAGGTGTGCAGATTCTATCTGAATACAAGGATCAGCGTATCACGAAACTTGTGGGCTGGGGACTGCTTGATTTGAGTAAGGGCGAGATTCTTGATGTCACGACTGAACTTGCGATCGATGTAGAGCAGTATCTGGCAATTGCTGACCTGAAGACGGGTTCACTCTTCAGCGCCGCGGCAGGAATCGGGGGTGTCTTGGGGAATGCGAGCACGGATGAGGTTAACTGCTTATACAATTATGGAAGAGCAGTAGGAATCGCCTTCCAAATTAAGGATGATGTTCTGGACCAGTCGAATGAATCTGCGAACGAACGGGTCAATCTTGTCGTTATGCACTATATCGATGGCGCAACTAAGAAACAAAGAATTAGTAACCTTCTTGAAAATCACGAAGGGAAAGTCGATCTTTCAGTAATGTACGAGAAGGCC
>CAZAGP010000263.1:0-3015 GCA_964484575.1 uncultured Candidatus Bathyarchaeia archaeon
AAGGCCAAGCGCGCGACTCGTCAGGTCATCATGGGCTAGGAATGCAATACTCTCCCTGTGAGTGTCTATCCCAATCCGTTTCAACCTCAGCTTCATCCCAGTCACCATAAGACGGTGGAGATTGCAGATTCGTATGTGTGGAACACTTTCCCATTGTTGGAGGAGGCTAATATTGGTGAGGTATGGGTGTAGTTTTTAGTTCACTATCTCCGTCGAAATAGGTCACATTACCTGGTTGAGGGGAACGAAAAATGTCGACGGCACCTTACAAGAAAATTACGGTCATGTTACTCCTGCTGGTAGTTGTATTCGGGAGTGCTGCTGCATACTTCGATGGCGCATTGATGGTGCAAGCTGCGAAGGTATCCGCGCTTCAGCAAGCCAACGGCGAATTGCAGGCGGAGAATACGCAGCTTGAACAACGCCTCTCATCAGTGGACCAATCAGCCAGCAACGCCACCTTTCTGGGATTTAACGCCGTTTCAATTTATCACAGCGCAAACCAGAGTGTAGTAACAGTTCAAGGGTCCAAGATCGTGACCGCGCTGACAGTATTCGGTCCAGAGCAGTCAGTGGAAAGCATCGAGGGCTCAGGTTTCATCATTGACTACGCGAACTCAACATACCTGCTTACCAACTTCCACGTCGTGGACGGAACTCAGAACATCACGGTAACCTTCTGGAATGGTGACGCGTATCCTGCGAAGGTTATTGGCAGCGACGCATTAAGCGACCTAGCGGTCCTGTCTCTTAATGCTTCATCCGTGGATCTACATCCACTTCCTATCTCATCATCGTCAACCCTTCGAGTAGGAATGCCCGTAGTGGCGATTGGTAGCCCCTTCGGCCTCTCAGGATCAATCACGTTCGGCATCATAAGCCAACTGGGTAGATCCGTTCAGTACGAATCGACATCAAGAACGTTCACGGTCGCTGATATCATCCAGTTTAGTGCGCCAATAAATCCGGGCAACTCCGGAGGGCCACTACTAGACACATACGGGTTCGTGGTAGGAATCACCTCAGCAACCGCCACCAGCGGTCAAGGCGTCGGCTTCGCCATACCCGCGGATACGATACTACGCGAACTGCCCTATCTAATTTCAACAGGCGGATACGACAAGCATCCCTACGTCGGGATACAAGCGGTTGATATGAACTATCAACTAGCACAAGCCTCCGGAGCAAACATCACCTACGGCGTGCTAGTCGAAGCAACCCAGGCAGGAGGCCCGGCTGACAAAGCTGGATTGAAGGCTGGAACACAACAGATCAGCATTGCAGGCCAACAATACACTGTCGGCGGAGACATCATCATCTCAATAAACGGAACACGAATCGTAAACTACGATAGTTTCACGACATACCTGGAGAGAAACACTGTGCCGGGGCAGGTAATCCAAGTTGGAATAATCAGGGCCGAGCAAGCACTTACACTCTCGATTGTCGTAGGCTCCGAACCATCCCAATAGTCACTACACGTTCTACGCCATTAGGAACGGAACTTTCTAATTTTCCGCACTAGAACCTTACGAGAGTGATTGACGTAGAATTTCCAGATATACCTCAGCCGTCTTCTTTACGGAATCAACATCAACATATTCATCCGATTCATGGAGTCGCCCCCCCGAAGGTCCGAATTCAATTGTTGGAACCTTCCCTTGATTGACGAGTATACATGAGTCACATGGCCCCTCATGGTAACCTATGCTAGGTTTTGAGCCTAGAACCTTCGCCGCAGACTCGGAAACCAACTGCACAAACTTGTCACCTTCAGGTAGTTCAAAGGGATCACAGAATGGCGTCTCACGGGCGATGAAACGTGCTTCGGCTTCAATGCCCAGCTTACTAATGAGCTGTTGTATTTCTCCCAAAGCGTCCTTCGCGTCGAAGCCTGGAACCAGGCACCTATCCATGACAAGGGTGCACCTGTCAGGGACAAGCATTACCTCGTCCTGTCCACCTTCAATCTTCAGAGTGTTTACTGTTGAATATCCCATGCGGGGATGAAGCGGGCCTCGAAGTTGCGAAAGCGCATTAATCAGTATCGAAGCCTTCTCAATCGCGTTAACGCCATGATCCGGCCAATGAGAATGTGCAGCGCGACCATGAACAGTAACCTCGATCACAGTTCTGCCACGATGCGCGGTCACAACTTGGAGGTCTGTAGATTCCGCCACCATAGCAAAATCTAGATTCTTCGTGAATCCTTTCTGCACTAGCGCGTAGGTTCCCAAATCTATGGCTTCTTCATCAACTACTGCAGCAACCGTCAACTCTCCCTTCTTCGGCAAACCTTCCTGTTTGCATTTAGCCGCGGCCCATAAGATGCATGCAAGGCCTGCTTTCATGTCAGTTGTTCCCCGCCCGTACATTCGACCGTCATCAATGGTTCCAGCAAACGGATTGTGAGTCCAGCCTGTTCCTACGTCCACAGTGTCCATGTGACCATTCAACATGATACGGGGACCTGGTTTCGAACTTTTCAGTAGAGCTACCACATTGGACCTGTTTGGTTTGACGCTGATAACTTGAGTTAGAAGACCATTTGCTCTAAGCCACGCATCTGTGAAGACTCCAATCTCCTCCTCACATCCGCAAACGCTTGGAATCTTCACAAGGTCCCGCAATAGCGTGGTTAGATCCAGCACGATTCTAGTTCCCTCAAAAGCTGCCTATCATTCAAACTGCAGACGTGGACGATTCATACATAAGCCCTTTTTATTATCGTAAGCTCCTCCGACCGCGTGACAAAACTCATGTTCCATCCGTTCTTTGGCTTATTCTTTCTAGGGCTAGTTTTCACACTCTTCCTTTTCGTAGTCCTCGGCCTAGTCGCCTGGCTTGCTTGGTCAAGCGCCCGATGAGCGTAAGAAGCGTAAAGATTCTGAGGCTCAGCCTAGGCTGCTCCAGCCTCTGTTTCTAGTCGCTGAAGGTTCGAGGGGTCACCCAGCACGAGCAGTGTGTCACCCTCAAGCAGCCTGAAGTTTGGATCGAAGATGTTCGTCTGAACTT
>CAZAGP010000264.1:0-5255 GCA_964484575.1 uncultured Candidatus Bathyarchaeia archaeon
AAGGGCGCCGACCGGACCTCCAGGAGATGAATTACGCGCTCCTCACGCGTGGATTGACGATTTTCAAAATGACGTCAATGTTGAGATCTACACCGATTACCGGGAAATGATACGTAAAAGCGACGTGGACGCCGTTGACATTTACACGCAACCATACATCCATCACAATATGGTGCTCGACAGCATTACCGCAGGCAAACACGTACTGGTCGAAAAACCGTTAGCTCTCACCGTAAAGTCAGCCCGAATCATGGTTGACGCCGCAAAGAAACATGACAGAGTTCTAGGCGTCGCCGAAAATTTACGGTACCAACCTGACACGAGGAAAGTGAAATGGACAATTGATCGAGGATACATAGGCGAGGTCCAGATGATATTCAACACAACGATAGGATGCTTTTGGTCCCCAGACAAGATCGTCGCGTTAACCCCCTGGCGGCACGCGAAGATGATGGCCGTTGGCGGCCCATCACTCGATTGGGGCGTTCACATCTTCAACACGGCCAGACACTACGGTGGAGAAATAGAGGAAGTTGAAGGAATCACCAAAATCTTCGAAGACTATAGAATTACCCACGACGAATCCGGAAAAATCCTAGATAAGATCCGGAATGACGTGGACGACACGTTTATCGCCATAACAAAGTTCAGGAACGGCGCAATTGGTCAATTCACGTTCTCCTGGGCACTACACGGTGAACCAGCCATTCTCGGCACCATGATCTATGGCAGTAGAGGCTGCATCAAGGACAATATTCTATTTCTTGACGACGGATCAAAAACCCCTATCAACGACATATTCGACAAAAACGCAAAAGACGAAAAAGAGCAATTATTCCCACTCCAGATGACGGACCCATTTGCACTGGAGACCTTTGATTTCTTAAACGCGATCAGGGAGAATAGAGACATGGAGACAAGCGGAAAAGAAGGATTGAGAGACTTAGCCGTAGCATATGCAGTAATCGAAGCATCACGCCTCAAACGAACCGTGAAGGTTAATGACGTAGAATCAGGCACAATCGCCGAGTATGAGAACGAAATAAACGCACACTACGAGATATGACGCTCACTTGATGGGAACAGACCAGCCGTCTGGTCAAACCGTCGTCAAGTATTTCGAATAACACACGACCTGTTAGTGCATAATGTTCCTGCGAGATGGAGCTTTGGGTTAGTTAGTATTTTGGAGCCTCGGGCCGGCTTACCGTCACTACTACAAACCCCACTCAAGTGGCGTTTCGCTTTGACCATGAGTGCTCAGCATTCTGGTATGATCGTCCGTAGAATTTCTCCCCTCTCACAGCAACGGCTCTAAAGGTGAAAGAACCAACCGTCGGAGTTCATTAGGCTTCCACGATTAATGGATCTTGAGATCTCTAATCGATCGTACAATACGTAGACGACGAGAACGCTTTACATTACCAATTGACTATTGACAAACCTGAGGCGTGTATTGGTGACTCAGTTTAAGACGAGTAAAATGTCAAAGACAGAATTTGAGGAATTATTCAATAAGGTCTGCAATTGGGGACGATGGGGTCCCGATGATGAACGCGGAACACTGAACTATATTACTCCAGACCGCATTCGAGCCGCCGCATCCCTTGTGCGCACAGGACGTTCCGTCTCCCTCCAGATTCCGATTGACAAAGTGACTGGCCCAGATAATCCTCGACCAGCCTACCATTACATGGTGCAGACATATGACGTGGGAGGGGGGGTAGAACCTCAGTTTTCTACCGACTATCTTGCCTGCGAGGTCCATGGCGACTGCCATACTCACATCGATGCCCTTTGTCACGTAGCGTACAAGGGCAAATTGTTCAACGGCAAACCAACGAGTCTTGTCACATCAACTGGGGCGAAGCGAATGGACATTACCGCTTATGCGCATGGAATCGTGGGACGCGGGGTTCTTCTGGATATTGCTAGTCTGAGAGGAGTGAAATGGCTTGAACCAGGCGAAAGTGTTAGTCGAGATGAGCTGGAGTCTGCGGAAAAGAAAGTCGGACTTCGTCTTGGACCGGGAGACATCTTCCTCTTCAGAACAGGTCAACATCGAAGGCGACTGGAACTCGGTCCATGGGACGTCGGACCTGGAGGAGAGGGTAGAGCAGGATTGGATCCTCGGACCATGTTACTGCTCCATGAGCGGAAAGTTGCAGCTTTCCTGCCCGAGGGTGACGGCGAAACGATACCCAGTTCCGTCGAAACGGTTTCCGATCCGATTCACACACTCCAAATAGTAGCGATGGGAATGGTATGTGCGGACAGCCTTCAATTCGAAGAACTCGTCAAACTTTGCGAAGAGGAGCAACGATGGGAATTCATGCTCGTTGCCACCCCGCTACGTCTCCCAGGAGGGACCGGATCACTGTTCAACCCTATCGCAATATTCTAAGAGAAGACTCTCCTGATTTCAGTGAGCACCCTTCACGCTGTTCGCTAGGCTCGCAGAAAAGCTGGGATTCGGAAAATCAATCGAGATATGCCTACAGGTTTCACTTCCCAGAACACGCCAAGTCATCCTAGGCCTCGAGGAATAAATTAGAGACAGGAAGCCTCACCAATTACAGAATATTCTTTCTCAAGAGAAGGTGGCTCTCGATACCCGAACGATCTCACTAGGAACCGGACTACTGGACATCAAGAAGAAAAAGAAGAAAAAATAGCGCATGAGCGGAAGAGCATAATAGAACTACGAGCAGTTTAGTTAACGACATAATTTAGTTTAGATTACTTTTGGTTGTCTGAGGATTACCGCTAGCTACCTTACCTAGTCATTACCTGAACCGCGTGTGGTCCCGTTATGAGGTTAGATGATTACTTGCAATACTATTGTAGTCCGTCCTATTCCTTCAGACCTAATAGGTAGGCCTGAATAGTAGAGGCCCACAAGTCGGCGGTTCTCTGTTGGACTAGGTTAGGTCTATGGGTCTATGTTCTACGCTCCCTTCCTCGTACATGTACGCTACCTCTCCGTCCCAGATTGCGTACCTCGTGCCATGTCTGAGTATTGGTTTGTGAACTAGCACACTTATCGTAAGCAACTCCTCTTTCTCCTTCACATGCGCTACTTTTGCGGTACCTCTGGCCATCTCGCACTCAATCGCTTCATCATCCACAGTCGGGGGCATAACCTATCATCGCCAGTAGATTGGTGAAAGCACACTAAAAGGGTCTGCCGGCCAAAGCATGGTGAGGGGAGTGGAGCAGCCTACCCTTTCCCTCCATTTCCTTCGCCTCTTCACGCTGAAATGTCTAGGTCGCACAGCGTGACCTACACTCCTTTTTTACAATACGACAATGGTCCCATTATTGGAAGGTTGTATTACGTCGTTACCCGGAAGCTAGTATCCTAGGTTAACCTCTTGACCGGATTTTCTATAGCAACAAGGGCTAAAATTGTCACAGGATAAGTTACACGCTAGCTAAACACTTCCAGCCACAGGTTCTTCTCGTGGTTAGGTTTGAACGAAGACATTGTTCATAACCTCGACTACGAATGCTCATGCGAATGCGAGGCTTGCGTAATAGGGGATCACCAATCCTGCGAATATGGTCTTTGCATGATCACGAACGAACAAGATGACAGTAAACCGTAGCAGCACATTTAATCAGTCAAGAATCGACTGTAGAGTACAACTGATTTGTATTCCGGGCTACAGCAGAATAAAGGACAGAAGAATAGTCCGAATGGAGGACTCGATTCAAAACTACCAGACTTGATTAGATCAGCTGGCGCTCAGCTATGAATGGTCGACCGTTTCGAAACTGTTAACCGCCAGTGCAGCGATGTTTTTGAGGGGAACGGGTATGGACGTCATGACACCAAGGGAACGTTTCAAAGCTGTGACACACTTCAAAGAGCCGGATCGTGTGCCATTGTATGAATGGATTGGAATTGACGACGAGACGATGTTGCGTTGGATCAAGGAGGGCTTGCCCATTGAAAGGGTCGTCGGTCAAGAAGAGTTCTTCGTACCAGGTGAACTGTTATCGGTCTCGTGCTACCGCATCCTTTCATACTACCAGCCTACCGAGTATTTCGGGTTGGATAGAACTGAAGAGATCAAGATCGACCTAGGCCCCATACCCAGGTTCGGATGCAGAATCTTAGAAGAGAATGAAAGGTATAGGATCATAATAGACGAGGGAGGCATCAAGAAAAAGATCATGAAGGACAGACCCTTCATGATGCCTCAATACTTGGACTGGCCCGTCAAGAATCGATTAGACTGGGAAAAGGCAAAGACGCACTTCAACGCCCCTGATTCGAGAAGATACCCGTTAGACTGGAGCGATGAAAAAATAGAATACTACAAAACGATCGAATACCCGGTGCGATTGAGAGTACCAGGGTTCTTCGGATTTGGACGACAGCTCATGGGTATGACGTCTTGGTTACTTGCTTTCCATAAGGATCCTGCTCTTGTCGAGGAGATGGAGGAATTCTGGGGTGACTTTCTGATTGAAGTCATAAAGCCGGCTGTTGAAGCATTGAAGTCGAATATAGATTGCGCGACAATCTGGGAGGATATGTCATACAGAAAAGGTCCGCTCGTGTCACCGACATTATTTCGCAAGTTCATGCTTCCTGGCTATCGAAAGCTGACCGAGCTCCTGAAAACAAATGGTGTCGAGACCATCCTTGTCGATACTGATGGAGACGCAAGCCTGCTAATACCACTCCTCATGGAAGGAGGAGTTAACGGTATATACCCTCTAGAAGTACAGGCAGGCATGGACGCGGTCGCTCTAAGGAGGCAGTACGGGAAACGGCTGATCCTTATCGGCAACATAGACAAGATGGCGATCGCGAAAGGCAAAGCCGCGATAGAGAAAGAAGTCGAAACTAAAATTCCTTACTTGAAGGAGCAGGGTGGTTACATCCCGAGCTCGGACCACTTGGTGCCTCCAGACGTCGCCTACCAAGACTACCTCTACTACCTCGACTTCATCAAGAAGTTTCTATGACCCCGCGAGAAAAGTTAGCACCTGTTGACGTCGCATCATAAGGTGACTAAGGGCATGAAGATTATTGCGAACAGGTTTGAAGAGAAGGAATATTTTCTTTCAGACTTGATCATGACAGGCAAAGTCATACATGAAGGTACAAACTGAAAGCCTACGTAGAGTAAGAAAACGTCAATAATTGCACCTGTGACACTGGAGAGAGGGCAGTAGGGAATAGCTGATGAGTAGTTCTTGAAAGAGATTGTTTTAGACAGCATTGTGGTCCCCGACTTCGG